>CAYMBT010000077.1:0-10942 GCA_964388755.1 uncultured Pseudobdellovibrionaceae bacterium
TTAACATTTTATAAAGAGAGCCTTTCATAAAGCTCTCTAAAAAAAATTAAAATTAAAATCTTAAATTAAGAAGGGGATTAAAATGAAGTTATTAGTGTTTATTATTTTATTAATCAGTCATCAAGTTAAAGCCCAAAATGGTTTTAATCTGGTTTCTGGTTGTCAGCCCGATGATTATGTTCTTGCGGATATTCAAGGAGCAGTGGGGATTCAGGGACATTCTTATACGCCAAAATGTTTAAAAGTTTTAAAGGGCAGTACCATCACTATCACAGCCAACAAAAAACACCCGTTAGCACCACAAAATAAAATGAACAATCCAATACAACAAACCGAATCTACAAAGTCTTACACTTTTGATCAGACAGGTGTCTATGGTTACTTCTGTATCGATCATGGGGATAGCAATGGCAACGGAATGGCTGGAACAATTTGGGTTGTAGAAAGTTTTTAAAAAAAGAGGGGGAGGAAAATGAAAAAAACAATCATACTTTTGATATTGGGGCTATCGGGCTGTAACTACACAGCCCTTCATGATCCTCTTCCTTTACCCAGTGAAGGTGAAGCGGAACAGTGTGTGCCCACGGGGAATCTTGAAAGTTCAATCACATACTTACAAATCCGAGACGAGGTATTGGCTCCAAAATGTGTTAGTTGTCATTCATCAAGCTTTAGTGCCGGTGGAGTCAATCTTGATAATTATGCCTCTGCAAAAATTCATGCCAGCCGAATTTTATTTACGGTTGAAAACAACCAGATGCCAAGGGGGCCTAATGGGCCGCTACTTCCTGCAGAAAAAGAAAAAGTTTTTCTATGGGTCACAAGCGGTGCACCAGAGAATTTACCGACCATGGGTTGTGATGAGACTTTACCGCCGACTCCACCATTGGATGAAGAGATCGATGAAACTGGTCCAATTAGCATAATGCCCAATGATAGTGAAATTAATTTTAGCTTAGTTAAGAATCGAATTTTTCAACTTCACTGTATAGGTTGTCACTCTCAAGCCAGTCCTGCGTCTGGTCTGAATTTAGAAAATTACAGAAGTGTTGAGAGCGAAATTGATGATCTTGACGAAGAGATCGCAGAGTCGTCAATGCCACCACCACCACGACCTAATTTATCAGCTATAGAAAGAAGTGTTATCAAACGTTGGATTCAACTGGGTTTACCCGAATAAGGAGTTTTAGAATGAAAGCATTATTTTTAGTTTCTCTATTTTTTATACAAGTCAGCCAAGCGGCTGTTGATTTTAATCTTCAACCCAAAGAGGGCAAAATTGAATTTTTAGCTATCGGTAATCCAGGTTTTTTAAAAATCAATGGTCATGGTGAAGGCCCCAAAGGTTCAATCCATATTGCAGAAAATAATATCAGTGGCGAGCTTGCTATTGACATATCAACTCTTGATTCAGGTATGTCATTAAGAAATAAACATATGAAAGAAAAGTATCTTGAGATGGATAAGTTTCCACAAGCCAAACTGATTATTAAAGATCAGCCCCTTCCCAATGGTTGGACACCAGAGAATAAGGTCGTATCCAGTGCTCGACTCAAAGCCGAATTAGAAATGCATGGCGAAAGGCAGCCTGTTGATGTCGATTATCGAATAGATAAAGACTTTAGAATATCGGCCAATTTTAAAATCAAAATCACAGATTACAAAGTCGCCATTCCATCATTTATGGGAGTCACAGTGACAGAAGTGATTGAACTTAAAGTGGACACCTTAGTAAAGGAAATTAAGAAAATATGAAAATCATTCTCTTCACTTTCGCTTTATTGTTACTTTTTGAAAAAGCAAAGGCTTATCCACAGTTGATTCGCCATGGATACACCAGTTGTAATACTTGTCATGTGTCTCCAAGGGGTGGTGGAGTTTTGACAGCTTACGGCCGAGCCTTGAGTAGCGAGATCTTAAGTACATGGAGTTATGAAGGTGAAGAGAATTGGCATTTTGGTGCCCTCCCAGAAAACAGTGTGCCAGATTGGCTTCACGTCGGGGGGGATTTTAGAGTTTTACAATCCCACGTTAAAACTGAACAAATGACCCGCGGTCGATTTATAAAAATGCAAGAGCAAGTCGAACTTGCGGCAAAAATAAAAAATATTTGGATCAGTGTCGCGGGTGCATCAGACACCACCAAAGAAAGTCGACCTTGGTTTATACCTCAGTTTTATGTCATGGCGTCACTTATGGATAAGCTTAATGTAAGGATGGGACGATTCTTACCAAGATTTGGTCTTAATATGCCAGAGCACATTTTATCCACGCGCGGGCCTTTAGGTTTTGGTTATCAAAAAGAAAGGGATACCGTTGAGGTTCTCTACCAAGAAGAAAAGTGGGATGCTTCTTTGTCTGCGACTTTTAATAAAACACGTGACGAGCAAGAGGCCCAAGGTTTTTATGCCCAAGCTAATTATTCTTTTGGTTCAAAAGACCGTTTGGGCTTAAGTCTCGAGAAAAAAACAAAAGATCAAGATGTCACCTCGGTATCTGCCCACGCTCAGTGGGGTGTCACTGAAAAGCTTTATTTTTTAACCGATTCTGTATGGCAACAAAGAAAGTCGCTTGCGATTGACGAAGGTGTATTTCACTTTGCACAACTGGGTTACGAAATCGAAAAAGGATTACATGTTTTTTTGATTGAGGATTTTAAAAAAGAAACTTTATCTAGAGCATCGAGTTCACAAAATCAGTATGGACTTGGTTTTACTTTCTTCCCAAGGCCCCATTGGGAAATACAAGGGGTTTGGACCCGAAAACGTGAGCTGAGTCGGGGAAGATCAGAGGCCGATGTGGCGTGGCTCATGGTTCATTTTTATTTATAGGTTCAACACAATGACTGAAAAAAAATTCGTCACTATGACTAAAGCTTAAATCCAATGAGTTTGAGAAAAACCAGTGAGAGTGCGTAAAATCAATAAGTTAGGATCAATATAATGTTTAAAATTTTGATGAAAATTCATAGGTGCATTTGGGGAATTTATTCAAAATAAATAATCTTAATTTTTTTTAGAAATTATGGTAGAAGTTTTTTTGAGTTACAGGGGGTTTTATGAAAATTTTAATTCTTAGTTTACTAATCTGCATTTTTTCTAACACCGTATTTGCTAAAAATGGTGAGCCAGATTCTAAAGCCATTTACATTGTTCCTACACTTCCAGAGTATGTCGAATACTCGCGTTTTGAAGTTAAAATCATCAAACCCTATATGGGTGACTACACTCAAACCATTGCCTACGTTTTTCCAGAAATACTCACTGGTGACCCCAATCTTGTGCTCGAATTTAAACGCATACCCGGTACAAAAAATAATTGGGAGAACGATCAAATGCTGGCCCACTGTACAACTCTCGGAGATAGCTTTTCTTGCAACATTAGTTTTAAAAGAGATAAGACCACCCAATGGATCAACTGGCATCGAATGTTGATCCCAATGGCTGTTGCAAGCCCTGTCTCTTTATCTAAAGAAAAGTCGATCAGCCATCTCTCAGCCATGGGGTTGACGGGTGAGCCTTTAATGGCCTTTTCTAACGTCATCGATGAATGGTTTAGTAATGAGCCCGGTGGAATATTAGTCTACGATTTTCAGTAGATATAAACTCCCCAGAGGCTTTGAGCCGTCAAAAATACCGACATCCTATTATGTATAAATTTCATAAGCCCTATGGAAAAGTTATAAAACGCTCAACCTAGGGTATAATACCCCCATGAAAATAATCGCCCTTATTATTCTTGTTCTTGTGAGTGTAAAAAGCCAAGCCTCTATCTGTGAGAATCGGAAAACAGATCTCTCTCTGATTCTTTCTATGGATGTTTCTGATTCAATCGACAATCAAGAAGTTCTCACCCAGATCGAGGGTTATAAAAACTCTTTGTCTAACCCTATGGTGATCAATAACCTTTTAAACTGCCAATGCACGGCCATTGGTGTTGTTTTGTGGGCTTCAACAGCCAAAGTCGGATTTGAAATCATTCGAATGGAATCCATGGCTGAGATTGATCAATTAAGATCTTATTTTGAAGGGCTTTTGGCAGAGAAACAAAATGGTTATGAGCAAGGTCTCAGCTACACCACCGAACTTGTTAATGGTTTAGAATTCTCAAGAAACTATTTGCTCACCCAAAAAGATCAATCTCACGAACTGATGATTATGATCTCTGGTGATGGTGCTGATTCTCGCATGATGGCAACTCTTGAAGATATAAGAAATTTAAGAACTGAAAATGAGCAAGATGGTATTGTTGTCAACGGACTTCCACTTGATATTTATCGTGAGGAGAGTGATTTCACTGAAGCTATTCCATTAAATAATAACAGTGCCGTTTCTACCCCCAAATTTGTAAGCCCCTATCCCAACGTGAGTGATTATTACGAACAAGAAGTGATCACATCTACGGGTTATGTCGATGTTTCTGAATCATTTGTTGAGCTTGAAAAAGCACTGACCAACAGTTTACTTCGCAACACCTGTAAGCTCATGATGTAGAAAATTTTATTCTTTCTGACCCACTTGCAGAGATCTGCTTTCCTACGGCCTTTTTATTGTTTATTTAAACTAATGTAATCAAATTACATTCAATAAAATTCTAGAGTGTTCACAACGGGTGAACACTTTTTTTGACCTATATACAAAATATCCTTGTTCCATAACCTGTCAGCTAATAATTTAGCGCTGATTAAATTATTTTGTTCAACTCATGCTCATTGGTAACAATATTGATTTTGTTTCCTTGAAATGAGCAATGACTTTTTGATTTTTTTAATATTTTAAAAGGGAGGAGATTATGATTAAGTCTTTATCGATCATTTTTATATTAATGGCTTTGCCTGCTTTCGGTAGTCATGGAGATTTTAAAAATTATGATTTAAGTGATGTTACAGCTGTGCTTGAATCTAAAAGTTGGCTCGAAAAAATAGACGATTTAAAAATGAAATATAGTGCTGAAAATTTAAATTGTGTCAGACTTTTGAATACATCAAGGCTGGTCAGAATCAAAGACTATAAGAATAAAGACAGCGATCTCCAGCTCACCATCCATTGTTTTTCAACCACAATTATCGACCACAACTCAAGTGGTTTTCCTTTAGTTAAAGGATTTAATTTGCAAGCAAAGGTCCGTATTAAAAATCAAACCATCGATTCAACTCTTGAAGTTTTTGATTTAAAAATTAATCCATCGTTTAACGAAAAAGACCAATCCAACCTCGGTGAATTTACATGCTCAAACAACTTTGGAAATTCATTCACCATGGAAGTCGCTGCTGGAGAACAATTTATATATAATTTCCCTGGAAAAACTGTCAGCCCTCGCGGCCTTTCTGAATTTGGTGAAATGGTTCTAAGTTCTGGAATCTGTAGAGAGGTGCTTTCATCCATAGCGGTTGGTGATGATTTGTTTAATCCTTATTTGAGCAGTTACCTTTGTGGTCCATATTCTTTTGCGGTTTATTTTGGTAGTGATTCTTCAAATGAAATATTCCAGACTACTTTGCACCCAACAACGATTGCGATGTTGTTTGTAGAAATAGCACCTCGAGCAGCTTGGTTTTGCCGGTATCACAATTAAAATAAGTTTTATTTATGATCTTGGCGGCAGTGATGTTTCAGAGTGACATAAGCCAATGCCAATGAAAGTGGTTGGACAAATGAGAAGTGTTTTATTTCCCCTTTGTTTTTCATTTTTAGGAGATCGATTTTAAATTAAGATTTTATTGTTTAAGCTCATCCATAGTAAAAAGAGTTTTCAAGTTCAGTTTGGCCTCAATCAGCTTTGAATGATCGCCGAGGCTTCTGTCGATGATAGCGATCACATCTTCAACGATTGCACCCTGTTCTCGTAACATTCCAGCACTGATCACAACTTGGCCACCAGTAGTGATCACATCTTCGATCAAACAAATTTTTTGACCCTTAATTTCTGGTCCTTCGGCAAATTTACAAGTTCCATAACTTTTTGGTTCTTTACGGATAAAAACCATGGGTTTATTAAGCATCAGTGAAAGGGCCGTGGCAATAGGGATTCCACCCATCTCCATAGCGCCTAACAGGTCGTACTCGGCTGGGAGCAACGGGATAAGTTCAGTGGCCAGCTGTTCTAAGACATCAGGTCGGGCTTCAAATTGATATTTATCAAAATACTCAGTGGAAGTTTTACCAGATCTTAAAAGAAACTCTCCCGTCAAATGAGAAACTTGGAACACTTTTTTTGCTAAATCCTTATTCATAAAATGGTTTATCCTTTTATTTTGTGACCTCTTGATTGACCCAATTTAAAAACGCAGTGTTCGCTTTATTGATTTTCAGAGAGAGGATGGCCGGGCAGTCATAGGGGTGAAGTTTGATGATTTCTTTTTCAATCTGTTTAATATTTTTTTTGGTGTTTTTAAGAATAAGGATAAACTCTTCTTCTTTTTTTAAATCACCTTCCCAATGGTAAAAAGATTGGTGGGGGGAAAGTAAGTTGGCACAAGCTATGAGTTTTAAAGACAGTAACTCTTGGGCTATAAGTTCGCCCACGTCTTTTTGGGGCACCGTCACATAAATAATATAAAGTTTTTTATTGAGCATAAATTTTTAGGTTGCAACCTTTGGGTCGGGTCTGGTTTTTTTTCGTTTCTTCCATTGCTCAAGGGCGTAGGCTCGAAGATCAGCCACCGAATCAAACTCATCCACAATTTCAACACCGAGAAGAGTTTCAATGGCATCTTCAAGTGTCACAATACCCATGGTGGACCCGTAATCATCCACCACAAGAAAAACATGATCATTACGTGTGATCAATTGATCAAGGCAGGCTGAAACCGATAAGTCTTCAGGCACACTGTGAAGGTTAGATACCAAGTCACCCACTTGTATAGTGTCTTGGTCGTTACTTGAGGCTTCAAGAATCTGATAGCGATGGACAAAGCCTTCGATGTTATCAAGGTTTTCTCGATAAACAGGGATGCGTGAATAACGTATAGGGCGATGTTGCTCGATCACTTCTTGCACAGTGATTTCGGCAGGAAGTGCCATCAGAACTGACCTGGGTGTCATGATGTCGTAGACAAAGATATTATCGAGCATCAAAAGATTTCTAATAATATTGGATTCTTTCTTCTTAAGGGCCCCGTAACCAACACCCAATTCAGCGGTGGCGATCATCTCTTCGCGGGTAAAGATGTGTTTGTTTTCTCCACCCACCATATACGAAATTTTCTCCATCAAATAAACCACGGGATAAAGAATGATTATGACAAAGCGAACACCGTAGGCTGTGAACGGAGCAAAAGTTTTCCAGTTTGAAGCCCCTAAGGATTTGGGGATGATTTCAGAAAAAATAAGGATAATTAAAGTCAGCACACCAGAACCAATAGCCACAAATTCATCACCATAGAGTTTATTGATTTCTGCCCCAACCCCAGCAGCTCCAACAGTATGGGCCACAGTGTTTAAAGTCAGAATGGCGGCGAGCGAGCGATCGAGATTGGATTTTAAGCCCTGTAAGATCACAGCATATTTTTTGCCAGCTTTTGACTGGGTTTCAATAAAACTTGGAGTTGAGCTTAAAACAACAGCTTCAAAAAGTGAGCAGAGAAATGAAAGTGCGAGTGAGGTGACAAGGTAAAAAGTGAGTAAGCCCATATTAAAGAGATGTCACTTTTGTAAAACTCAGTTGCCCAATAAATATCAGGTGGTCGTCCATATATTTTTGGACCTTAACAAGACTTTTCAAAAGTGACATCAATTGATAATAACGCGCTCTGTAAGCCAGCAAAACTCTGTAATTACTGGTTTAAATTCTCTGAATCTTTCCAGACTCGTGAGCCCACAGATTGGTTCTGTCCTTGGTATTTGCCGCGGTAGGGGTTGAGGGCCGGAGAATCCATATACCCAAAAACTAGTTGGCAGATTCTGCGACCAGCTTCCAGTTCAATGGGTAAAGAATTGGCGTTATAAAGTTCTAAAGTGATCTTTCCTTCAAAGCCGGGGTCAACCCAACCGGCATTTTGAATAAAAAGACCCATGCGTCCTATGGAGCTTCGGCCCTCAACAAATGAAACTAAATTGTTGGGAAGCTTAATGTACTCCATAGTCGTAGCTAGTAAAAAAGAATGGGGAGCAATGGTGATTTTATCAGCGATCACTTCTTTGTAACGAATCTCTTCGGACATGGAGATCAGTTTTTTTTCACTGGGCTCCATAATGAGAAAGTGATTACCAAGTCTGCAATCAATTGATGCCGGTTGAATGGATTCTGGGGTCATGGGTTCTACCACAAGCTCGCCAGAATCGATCAGCTTCTTTAATCCACCATCAGAAAGAATCACTATTTTTTCTCCGCAGCTCGTTGTTGTTGATACTTTTTAGAAAGTTCTTCTTGAATGTTTCTTGGAACCGGTGCGTAGCGTGCGAATTCCATGGTGAATTCACCTTTACCTTGGGTGGCCGAACGAAGATCTGTTGAGTAACCAAACATTTCACTTAAAGGAACTTCGGCGATAACAACCACAAAGCCTTCTTGGGTTTGAGAACCAGAAATCATACCACGACGTTGATTCACTTGACCCATCACAGAGCCTTGAAATTCTTCAGGGGCAGAGACTTCAACTTTCATCAAAGGCTCAAGAGCTGTTGGTTGAGCACGCTCGTAAGCTTGTCTCATGGCAGCCATGGCACAAATCTTAAAGGCCATCTCTGATGAATCCACATCATGGTAGGCTCCGTCTTCAAGATCCACTTCAACGTTAACAATGGGAAATCCAATAAGTGTCCCTTTAGCAAGCTGATCAAGAAATCCTTTTTCAACAGCAGGGATGTATTCTTTAGGAATACGACCACCAACAACTTTGTTGTTAAATCTAAAGTTCAGAGACTCTTCGGCAGGGATCGGTCTGATTTTTCCGGCCACTTTTGCAAATTGTCCAGAACCACCTGTTTGTTTTTTATGGGTGTAATCGTAAGCCGCTTCTGTACCAATGGTTTCTCGGTAGGCCACTTGGGGCTGACCCGTCACAACTTCACAGGCAAATTCACGCTTCATACGCTCAACATAAACCTCTAAATGAAGCTCGCCCATTCCAGAGATAATGGTTTCGTTAGACTCTTCGTCACGGTGAACTCTGAAAGTTGGATCTTCTTTTCTAAACTTTTGCAGAGCTTTAGAAAAGTTACCTGAGCTGGCTTTATCTTTTGGAGAGATGGCTAAAGAAATAACCGCTTCAGGAATATGCATAGAAGTCATGGCCACATTCACAGAACCGTCAGTGAATGTATCACCAGAAGCACAGTCCACACCAAAAAGGGCAACGATGTCACCAGCGTAAGCCACTTCGATATCAGCCATTTCGTCAGAGTTCATTTTAACAAGACGGGGGATTTTTACTTTTTTATTGTTAGTCATGTTAAA
Source organism: uncultured Pseudobdellovibrionaceae bacterium (assembly GCA_964388755.1). Classification (GTDB taxonomy): domain Bacteria; phylum Bdellovibrionota; class Bdellovibrionia; order Bdellovibrionales; family JAGQZY01; genus JAGQZY01. The sequence goes on from CAYMBT010000077.1 coordinate 9,397, forward strand.
AATGAATTCGCCTTTTTTCATGGTCCCTTGGTAGATACGCATGTAAGTCAGCTGACCATAACGACCGTCCTCAAGTTTAAAGGCAAGGGCAACAAGGGGTTTGTTATCATCGATATCTAAAACCACTTCTTGTTCGTTATTGTCGATATCAAGACCTTTGTTTTCAACATCTTTAGGGCTTGGTAAATAAGCTGTGACTGCATTGAGAAGAAGTTGAACCGCTTTGTTTTTATAAGCAGAACCCATGAACACAGGAGTCAGTGCTAAAGAAAGTGTACCCGCACGAACCGCTCTATGGATAAGGTCATCAGAGATGTTTTCGCCCTCAAGATATTTTTCGGCCAGTTCATCATCAAACAAAGAAACAGAATCAATCATTTTGTCGCGATACTCAGCGGCTTTATCAGCGTATTCGGCAGGGATGTCGGCTTCGATAATGTTTTCGCCGTTGGCACCTTGAAAAGTGTAAGCTTTCATTTTCACTAAATCGATCACACCTTGAAAGCCTTCTTCTGCTCCGATTGGTATTTGCATCATCACAGCGTTGTGGTGAAGTTTTTCACGCAACTGATCTGTCACGCGGTAAGGATTAGCACCCGATCGATCCAATTTATTGATGAAAGCAAGACGGGGAACATTGTAGCGACGCATTTGGCGATCCACTGTGATGGACTGTGACTGAACACCAGACGTTCCGCAAAGAACAAGAATGGCACCGTCAAGAACGCGCAAAGATCTTTCAACCTCAACTGTAAAGTCAACGTGTCCTGGGGTGTCGATAATGTTAATGTTAGTGTCGCCCCAAAAGACGTTGGTGGCTGCAGATTGGATCGTGATTCCACGCTCTTTCTCGAGTTCCATAGAGTCCATTTTGGCTCCGACACCATCTTTACCACGAACGTCATGGATGGCATGAATTCGACCGGTATAAAAAAGGATTCTTTCTGTAAGGGTGGTTTTGCCCGAATCAATGTGGGCTGAAATTCCAATATTACGAACATTTTCTAATATCCACTTTTGCGACATATCTTGAATACCTCAGTTTTTAAACTTACAGAACGGCCCATCCTTGAAGGGGCGAATTCATGAAAAGTTGTCTCTTTATCTTGTGTTAAGGGGGTTAACTATCATGAGATGACGGGCAGTGCAAAAAAAATGGTGATGAATTGAGATCTTCCTTCATATATATTGAAAGGGTGCAGCATGACCACTCCGACACCCATCATTGCCATCCCCCCAAAGGCCGACCTGATTTTTGGCTTTGGGGTAGCTTTGTCCTGATTATTGTTGGTTTTTTAATCCATGGGCTGAACTTTATAAACCTTCCAGATTGGCTCACTTCTGGCTCTCATACGGTGGTTGAACTGATGACAACCATGGCTTTAGGCCTGGTCTTTGCCGTCGTTGCGGTGGGCGTGATGGATTTCATACCCCGAGAAAAGTTTCATAGTCTACTGGGGCAGGGTAAGGGCTTTAAGGGTCTTGTTCGCGCCTCACTTGCTGGTGTTCTTTTAGATCTATGCAGCCATGGTATTTTACTGGTGGC
>CAYMBT010000078.1:0-10910 GCA_964388755.1 uncultured Pseudobdellovibrionaceae bacterium
GTGGGGGTTTGGGGTGTAATTGGGGTGGGGGAGTTGGTAGGGTTGAGGGTAGTTTTTTGGGAGGAGATTTTTATGAAAAATTGGATGGTGTTTTTTGTTGTTTTTGGGTTTTGTGGGAAGGGTTATTCGGATGGGGGATTGGTTATTGATCGGGAGTGTTTGCAGGGGTATTTGAGTTTGGCGGAGGTTGATCAGGTTTTGATGAGTGAAGAGGGGATGGTTGAGGTATGGCAAGATGGGAGAGTTATAGAAATTGATAATGGGGTTGTTCGATTGAGTATTGATTTGTCTTTGAAGGGGTTGGATTGTGAGGCTTTGGCACTCAGTGGGGGGCAGGGTTATCCGGGGCAGGGAAAATGGATTTGTACTCCGGCGGGTGCGGGGAAGAAATCCAAGTGTTTTAAACGGCCGAAGTCATAGGGCCGCTGATTTTAGAAATTTGATTTTAGTAAACTCATTCTTAAAATATTTATTTCAAAAATTTATTCAATATTTAAATCAATGAATTTTATTAATTAAGTTTTATCAACATCTCAAACCCACCTTAATGGTGGTGGGTTCTTTTAAACCAATGATGGTGCGATTTTATGGATGTTTTGTAAAAAATGTCTTGATCTTAAGTCAGCTTACCCTCGGGCTTTAATTGTGGTATTTCACAGCCATAATTAAGGAGGTCCTATGGCGAAGTTTTTTGTTTTGATTTTGACGTTGGGTCTGATGATTTCAAGTTGTGGTAGGGATGAAAGCACCTTAGCACCAGTGAATGAAAACAATCCTTTTGAAGATGGAAAGCCTGACCAAAATTCAAAAGATTTTATCGATGTGGTATTGGGACAGTGGTACTCTGGGGACTGTGAGACATTAAGTCAAACTAGCTCTACTCTCAGTCAAATGAAGTTTACATTCAACAGACCCTTTGCCTGGAAAGATGATTTTTTTGCAAAAGACTCTCTTGAATTCAGTGGAGACCTTGTGGTCGAGCAAATCAGATATGAAAATCCTTATTGTCTTGGTTTAGGAGATAAAAAACAGCTTTGGCCACAAAAGAATACGGTCTTTCAGAATATCAGTGTCATTAAAGAAACCATTCGCCAAAACGAATTCTTTGCTCTTTACCTTGAAACATCAACGACTCAAATCGGCCAACTGGATCAGGGCAGTGGCCTTTACCTTAAGTTCTCAAAAAAAAGCCTGGGTGTTGAAATCGATGTCGTCAGTCGATTTTCATATATTGGAAAGGTCTACACTTTAAATCCAATCCAAGAAAATAACTTTATTAAAAACTTAAATTTTACGACCAAAATAAATCCTGTGAAATCACAAAATCTATCCCAATTGCAGTCCCCACTTTTAAAATCTTTGATCACCCAAAACCAATGTGGGTTTTACTCGCTTTACCAGCAAATTTATTCAAACCCTGCAGGCCAGATTGCCTATGGGGTTCTCAATGCCCAAGATGGGTTGATCAATATTGCAACAGGCATTGTTTACAACTTTGGTGGAACATCTCAGTTTCAAGCCAATAACTTGGATTGGTTGGTCGTGGACCAAAAAATATATACCGATAAAAACTTTATTCTCTCAGAAACTCAGGGTCAAATTCTTATACAAAATCCAACTATTCATTTAGAAACATTTCTAACACCTCCAGAAAAATTAAGTTTTCAAGAGATCTCTGAATTTTTAAAGGACTATGGGACCAGCCCCTACGCCATATTCACCGAGTGCCCAAGTTACTAAAGGCACTTGACTCCAAAGGCGATGGTCATGTTTCCGCTGGTTTCACGACTATTTTTAATTTTACCAGAATTTGAAAGTCGCGCCTGGGTGAGTGGATTTTTTAGGGACGCGGTCGCAAAGCGAGAGTAATAAATCTCCATCCAATCCAACTGGTTTGAACCGGTCGTATAGAAAAACGCCGGTTTTGAATTTGCAACTTCATCAGCATAACCTGGAAAACTTGAAAAATTATTAAAATACTGTCCCGCTTTGGTCACCGACAAAGCCAGTCGAGAGTTATTTCTTTTATAAAGATCAAGACCATAAAGCTCTCCGACTTCGGCCATCATGACTAAAGGGCGAAGGGCATAGATAAACTTATTAAAATCGGTACTTGAATTATTAAAATCAGATTGTAAAAGTCCATCCGCTCGAATTTGGTTCAGGCCCAATGAATAAATCTGTACACCACGATTGACCCAAGTTTGATTATTAAAAATTAAACCACCCACAAGATCATTAAGACCCATCCAATAAAGAAGTAAGCTCACTCCACCAACATGGGTTTGACGAACATAAGAATAATCATGAACACGAGTGGTCACAATTTTTAGCCAACTCTCTACTTTGGCTTTTTTGACAGGGTCAAGACTAGGGTCTTTTTGAATAATAGCGTACTTCATAAGTAAACCCGAATTAATCAATGCCCTTTGGTAATCACCTTCAGGTGTTAAATGGGCTGAAGCCAGTTCAGTCAAAATATTACGAGTGGCCCAAGCATGAAGCCAATTCAATGCACATTGTGCAACTGGGCCCTGACCACTCGGAGTTTGCATATAGGCGTCTGTTATGGTCGAGAGACGGTAAAGGTAATCATTGGCGGGCTGCATACTTTGGTTAAAGGCAGCCGACCCCTGAGGTCGTGGTGGATTAAACGGAACAGGTATATAAGGGATGTCTGTACGGCAGCTATACGTGCTTGAAACAGCTTTGGGATGATTAACCCTAATACGGTTAAGGTCATAAATCTGTTTGATCGGCGAATGACTGTAATTATAGCCCGCTGGGTATTGGACCGAACAACCATTGGAACTGTAAACACTGGGGGACGCAACATCGCCTTTTCCAGCAAGAAAAATTTTAAACCACGGATGGTACTCTGGAGTTAGAAATCTTTGGGTCCATGGAGACATCTGAGGATAAACCAAACGTGCATAACGGTAGGTCAGTCGTGCCTTATTGGGATCCCAAGGTAAACCGAGGCTGGGGTCTAAAGCCAATTTTTCAAGATCATAAGGAACTTTAGTACATTTAAACTCAGGGTGGGATTTAATAGAGAGAACATAAGGTATTGTCACTTCAAAAGCGGTCAGGATTTTAGCTTTAGAAACTGAATCAATCAGGCTCGGATAAAATCTTAAAAATGGAATCACTTCTTGAAGACCTGAAAGATGATAAACAAACGCATCCCTTTCTTGGAGATCATGACTTCCATAAGCTCCGATAGAAGCTAAATTTGAACACGATGATAATGTAAAGGTGCTAGGAGCAGTAAAAATAGATTTTATTGAATTATTCAGAGCTAATTTTACAGCTGAAAGCTGGGTGTTATTTTGTAAAAAAATATTGATGTATGACCGAATCATAAGATGTCTTAGCATCCAGTTATTTTTTCTTCGACCATCATTAGCATTAAGGCTTGCCATGAAAGCTTGTTCTTTAGAGTCCATTGTTCTGAGCATCACTGCGAACTGGTCGTAATGACTTTTTGTCATTTTGGGTAATAGTAGATCAGCGGCTCTGATTAGGTCTGCAAAAAATCGATCATTGATGGGATTTCCATCACCGACATAAACTTTTGACCAATTGATAATGTAATTGATGACAGCTGTTGTGGCTTGGTCACGTTCTGCCAAAGTTTTTGCAAAATAAGAACAAAAAGCAATATTCATCACTTGATCAAGACCGGCTTTCACAGGTTTCATTTGATTAATACGGGGATCGCCTGGCAGTAAACCCTCATCGTAAATTACGGGTACAACAACATTAGTGCTTAAAAATGTCGTTAAGCGGGATGAACATTGGCTTGCTAAACTATTAACAGCGTTATTAAAATCTGTTCCTGATGAAGTAAAGTGCCAATCCAATCGAGAGTCTGCAAAAAGAGGGGTGGGCTGATAAGAGGTTTTCTCGGCCATACCTTCAAGTTGCAAGGGGCTTTGGGCTCCCAGTTCTTTAAGTCCAGACATATTCTCGGACCCACAGTTATTAAAAGCAAAAATAAGAGCAAGACTTGAAATTGTTAAAAAAGTAAAAACTCGCCAATGTTTTTGCTGTTTACGCACGAGATCCCCCAAAATAATGATATGACTTGATTATATCTAAATTGGACTTTCAAGGGCGAGAGGAATTCATTAAAGGTCCAGAAATGATACGAAAGGCATACTTGTGTTATTTGCTGATGGTCTTTTAGGATCTCTTAATTGTATCTATAGCTTTTGATATGAGTATATTCTTTATTAACCGAGGGTAAGGAAACCCAGTATTTATAAATCCTGTCTAACCTTTAAAATACTCCCCCTTAATACCCATGGGGTGGGGGAGTGTGTATTTTTAAAGCTTAGTACTGTGTGTAGTAAAATTTAACTAAAGCTTCGATTCTTTCGTTAGTCATTTGGTTCATACAACCTAAATAAATCACGTTTTCACCAGTTCCACCCAGCATAGACGTTGCTTCCCAATAACAATTAGAAACACGAAACTTAAGCCAATCTCTTTGGGATTGGATCAAACGGGATTTTTCTTCGCCTTCAATATCCTTCATGATTTCTTTATACTCACGATTAAGGATTACATCCATGGCATCGTAACGGTTACCCATACACATCAACATACCGTAAGTGCTTTGGTTCATTTCGTTATCAAGGCAATTGGCTTCAAACTGAGCAAGATCTTTAAGCTCAGAAAGTGTGGCCGCTAAATCACCAGCAAAAGAAACACTAGAAATAGACATTATCAAACAAATTAAAATTGATTTCATAAACCTTCCTTTAAAGTTTTTTTAGATGAATAACTTCAATTGCTAACGAGTGATACAAAAACAATTTCAATTGAGAAAAATTCACTAATCAGACTGTAAAAACTTCTTTTTAGTCAGAGACATCTTCGATTTGTTTATATTAATGATGGGTTTTAAAGAAAATGAGATTCTTTAACAATCAAAATTCTATAAAAATGGCCGTTTTTTTAGGCTTTTTATTGATCACGCTCATGCACTGAGGTCTTGAGCAAGGGGCTTGGTAAAAGTATAATAAGTCAGTATTTACAGTAAGATATCAAACTTCTGATAATTTATATTATGTTACTTAAAGTCGCAATTTGTTGTCATTCTTAGCCCACTCTCAGCACTTATTCTATATGGGTCTCTCAGGTTGTTTTAAAAATCAACCCAGTCACTCAAGAAGGATTTTTATTCTCTTCAAAATGTTTTGATCCGGTCGCTTTTATTGGATCTTATTGGTTTGCTGAATCAACAGTTCGTTCAAATTGGCAGCGACTCTCACCAGGAAAGCCACAGCCTCGTGGACTTTTTAGCGAAAAACCTAAACCTTCAAGGTTACTTGTATTGTGATCAATGATGTTTTGAAAATAAGTGTCATTGTTTGGTGATGAATGGTTGTGTTCATCAAAAAGTACGGGGCGAGAACCCACAATTGGATATTCCCAACATTTTAACACCACTTCAACCCAATTGTAGCGCTCGGTATTATTACGCCGGCGTCCATTGATCGAAGGACGTCTTTGTTTTTCAATATACAATTGGCGTTGGTATTGATTGATCCAAGCGATCTCTAAACCCAATTCGCACCGAGGGGCTGACCTTAAAACCACTTCAACCGCCGCTCCGTAGTAAGGCCAAGCACTATTGACTTGCCCCCATTGTACGTTGGGCTGAGACGTCACTAATGGCTCGGCTTGAACTTGGGGTGATGTATTGGGTTGAGTATTCTCTGCAACAGCCAGCCCTGGCAACAGCAAGAGAATAGGAAATAACAGTATAACCAATCTACTTAGGCCATTTGGATCATTTAACCTCATAGAGTGATTGTATCAAAAAAAGGTCTGGACCACATTTTAAGCCTAAGGAAGTGAATCAAAATGAGACTCACCGACTCGACGTTTTCAAAATTATTTGGTACTTAATTTCAATATTTTATTAAGGATGTCATTTATGGGCTTTATTTCTGATCTTTCTGTTGCACCATTTTGGCTATGGTCCAGCTTCACCATTGGTATTTTAGTTTTACTTTTTATTGATTTAAGCCTGTTTGGACACAGTGGTGAGGCCGTTAAAGTTAAATCAGCCCTCAAAGAAAGTGCCCTTTGGGTTGCTATTTCTTTATTATTTAACCTTTGGTTTGCTTTACAATATGGAAGCTCTTTAGGGTTTGAATTTTTAACCGGTTACTTGGTTGAAAAAAGCCTGAGTGTAGATAACCTCTTTGTCATTTTATTAATTTTTAAATCTTTTAAAATTGACCCTAAGTATCAACATAAAGTGCTTTTTTACGGCGTTCTAGGAGCCATTATCTTTAGGGCTGTATTCATACTTGTTGGAGCCACCTTGCTTCATCATTTTCACTGGATACTCTATGTCTTTGGCCTCATCCTTATTGTTTCTGCCGTTAAGTTTTTAAAAGAAACTGATGATACTCAAGAAGTCACTGATAGCAAAACCGTGCGGTTACTTAAAAAGTTGATACCAACTTCAAAGAACAGTCATGGCGACCATTTTTTTATTAAAGAAAAAAACGTTCGTAAAGCCACCCCACTGTTTTTAGCTCTGATCGTTATAGAAATAACAGATATTATCTTTGCAGTTGATTCGATTCCTGCCGTCTTTGCCATTACTCAAGATGCTTTTGTGGCTTTTGCTTCAAATATTCTTGCTGTTCTTGGTTTAAGGGCTCTTTACTTTGTTTTAGCCGACTGGGTGGGTCAGTTACGCTACCTCAAACCAGGACTGGCCACAATTTTAGCTTTCATTGGTGTTAAAATGCTTCTCATTGATCTCGTTAAAATACCCAGTTCGATATCATTACTGGTTATCTTTATGGTTCTAACAACAGCAGCTCTAAGCTCTTGGTATGTTGCGAAAACTGAGGAAGCCCGTAAGGCCAAAAAGCATTAAAAAGTCCTTTAAGATTACAGAGAGTCAGTTTTAGTTAAAAAAAACGAACATTAAATCATACCCCGTCTGTAAAAAAACCATCTTTTGACCAAAGACTATGACCTAGAACATAATCAATGAAGCCTCATTCTATTATACTCAATTTGTAATCAGGTTAAAAATCTTTTTTGACTGTTTCAACATTCAAAAAGAGAGCTGGAGGTTTATCATTTTTCGCTTCATGTTGGCTTCGCTTTTATTTTTAGGTTGCACAACAAAACATCCTTTTTCAGATTGGGGGTACGAAGGAGTTCGGAACCCCGAACATTGGCACGAGATTTCAACGCAAGCAAAAATGTGTCGTGCCGGTCATCACCAATCTCCAATTAATATAAAATCTAATGACGTAGAGACTTTAAAACAAGAACTTGAAGTTTTTTATCACGAAGCTGATGTCATCCTATTTAATAATGGTCATACTGTCGAATTTGATATGACTGACTCGAACTATATACTTGTGGATCAAACAAAATATCAACTTGAGCAATTTCACTTTCATCGTCACAGTGAACATTCTTTGGACGATCAATTTTATCCCGCCGAGATTCACCTTGTCCATCGGTCCCAAGAAGGCGAAGTGGTTGTTTTAGCTGTCTTCTTAGAATTTGGCTCTAGTTTAAGTCTGGATCACATATTCGATCAAATCCCCGATCGAGGAGAAAAGTTAAAAACTCGAATTCATATCGAGGAACTTGTTCCAAAAAATAAATTTCGTTATGTTTATGATGGGTCTTTAACAACCCCGCCTTGTGATGAAAATGTCACTTGGATCATTTTTTCTGAACCCATCAAAATAAGCCAATCCCAGTTAGAAATCTTTCAACTTTATTATTCTAAAAACTATCGCCCGTTACAAAAAATACACCTTAGGAAAGTTTATAAGTCATTTTTTTAGGTCAATCTGGTATAAAGATAAATAGGAGCCCTTTAAAAATGGAATGGAGTTTTATATGAAGTTACTTGTCTTTATTTTTATGAGCATTCCCCATTTATTATGGGCTGACACATCCGTTGATTTAGCCATTGAAAAGCTGATTTCCTTTAATAAAATGAGAGAGGCTTTAGCCTCGACTCTTGATGGAAGACAAGAACCTATTGTCATGGAGACTTTTAAACAAACCTGTGCTCCAGCTCAACTGGCTTTTAAAGAATGGGGCAAAAGCCAAGGTTATGATGTAAAAATAGTCACCGATCGGTATCGTAACCCCGCCCACGCCCCTAACCCCCAAGAGTTAAAAGTCATCGATCTCTTTAAAAAAGATCCCAGCAAAGTTCACCATACATTTGAAAACAAAGAGCAGCAAACGACACAACTTTATGTTCGCATCCCTGTGACGTCTTCTTGTTTACACTGTCATGGTGCTAAAAATAACCGACCTGACTTTATTCAAACTCAATACCCCAAAGACCGCGCCTTTGATTTTAAAGCTGGTGATTTGCGTGGACTTTATTCAGTGACAATTAAAAAGGATTCAAATTAACATATTTAAACAGGAGACCATCATGAAAAAAAATATTCATAGCATCGAGCGAGTCATAAGAATTCTTGTGGGGTTAGGCCTTATCTCAATGGCTTTTGTAGGACCGCAAAACTACTGGTTTCTTATAGGCTTTATCCCTTTACTCACAGGTCTTGTTGGCTGGTGCCCACCCTACCAGCTTCTTGGCATTAACACCTGTAAAAGATAACTGAAAAGGCGTCTGGTTTTTTTGCAGAAGTGAAGCCAGATAAAATTAGATATTGCCCCCCCAAAAAAACCAATTGTAGCATTTCTTTTTTCTGCCAAAAGAAAGTGCCGCCTCAATTTTTCTTAGGATAATCAACAACTTAAAAAGTTTGTTTTTTTTTGCAACTTTTCCTTTCGTCCAGAGTTGAATAAGTAAGGCGTATACAACAACAACCCGGGAGGGAAATATGAAAGCAATCTTATTAACTTTATTAGCAACTCTATTTATTGCACCTTTAGCTCAAGCTGAAACGTTTTCTGGCAGTTACCAACTGTTAGATAGCAAGGGTAAAGTTCTTTTTAGTCGTGAACTGACACTCAATCGTTCTTTTATAGCCGTGAATAAATTTAAACACGTTTACAGAGAAAAAACGGATCAGGGTGTTACTATTACCACTCTTTGTGAAGCCACTTTAGTTCTCAGTAAAAATGATTCTCGCAAGATCACAGAGATCTGTGCAGAGAGCCTCATTGAAACACAATGCATAGGTAGTAACTGCAAGGGAGTTGCTGAGTTCTCGAACTTCCTTCCTGGAATTAAAAATTCAGTGATTGAAAGAAACACATCTGAAGAGCGTACTCAAGTGATCACTGCGGCTCAACCTACCGATTTTAGGGGTTTAAAGAATGTAAAAGTCTATAAACACAACCTAAAAAGAGTAAAATAATTGATCAAATACATTTTAGAAAAATAGGCCACCTTAGGGTGGCTTTTTTTTAAAAAAAGATAAGAGTGTCCCATATTGAGAAAAATACTCAATATGATTCAATGTCCCTTTGACTTAAGATACGATAGACAAATGATAAAAACATACAATTTTTTTTTAGTATTCTTTTCTTTCTTTTATCTTCAAACAAGTTACAGCCAGGTGAATGCTGACTCAATCAAAGAACAACATAAACGTAACAGCATAGCCCTCTGCCATGATAATGAAATCTCACCGTGTCCAGAACCCAAAACCGACATTTACCAAATTAATTCTCCAGAAATTCAACAGTGCTATGAAAAGAAAAAAGCGGAGTGTCGTTCTGTGAATATGGGAACAGATCACTCTATTGGCAAAAGAGACCAATATCACAACGAACAAGGTCTTCTGGTTTGCGACATCACTGTGGCCGTAAGATGTAAATAACTGGTTATTTTAGGCTAATAGTTTTTCTTTCAGTTCAGCTTCACTAAAATGGGCTAAATCTTTATCCATCCAAATACTTTTATCCAGCGATCTTGAGTTCAGTTTAGCTCGGATAAGACCTTTCATGCTCGGCTCAGCAACAATAAGACATTGCTCAAGGTTATTCTCATAAAAGAATTTTTCTATTTTTTCACATAAGGCTATAACAAATTTTTTATCGGCATCTTCACTGGGGTCTTTTTCGCTGCCTAAACTATGGGTACTGGATGCACCACCACCTTTTGAACGACTGATCCCAGGCTTATCATCTGTTAAATCGCGATTTTTAAGGCGACCTAAATCATTGACGAAGGTTTCAAATATACTAAAAGGCTTAGGATTGATAAATCGAGCCTGGCTACGATCAACAACAACTGCTAAATCCCAACTGGGTTTTAAATTCATAAAAACTCCTTTCTTGTTAAAACTGATTAAGGTTTGGGGTTTTGTTTTGAATAAAGTATCTGAGCGCATCTGTGGCAGTAAATATCCCCCAAGGTGTTTCCTCACCGGCGGATACAATCACACTGCCAATTTTTTTTTGCTGCATAAGCATAGCCACTTGAAAAACGTCTTTCGTTGGTGGAACAACCACTGGATCTTCTGTCATTATATCCTCAACCTTTAAGCTATCTGACTCTGAGATTTTATGGAGTGTTCGAAGATCTGTGTCACTGACGATTCCCACCAAATGACCGCCATTAAAAACCGGCAGATGATGACAGTTGTGTTTGAGCATCATGGCTTTGGCTTTCCCAACTTCTATATCTAGCCCAATCGTATGGGGCATGAGGGTCATAAAATCACTAACAGGTTTCGACATTCCTTACTCCTTTGTGTCAAAGGGCCCTTGATATGAGTCATAATGTCTCAATAAAGAACCAAAAAACGACGTTCTACCCCTAATAAGGCAACAGCCATACCAACTAAAAACCAAGCCCCTTTAAAAGGTACCAAGTCCCTTTTTGGAATGCTCTGCGAAAGAAAAAATAAAAAACATTTCTAATATTTTACTATAAATAAAAAAAGCTTAAGTAATAGGAACTTGGTAAATAAATAACT
>CAYMBT010000079.1:0-10892 GCA_964388755.1 uncultured Pseudobdellovibrionaceae bacterium
GGGGCTTAGGGACGAGTTTGGTAATTTTAATGGTGTTCAAGAGCTAGCCATGGATCTCAAATCCCGGGGAGCCCGAATCTTTTGGTACCCCAATTCCGGGGATCATTGTTCAGTGGATATAGCCACACTGGCCCAGTTTCTGAAACTCAGCCCCTAGAGCCACTTGATTGACCTCATCCAGTATGGCCTCTGACCGGTTAGCCCGTCGATAGTAAACTTAAAGCTTTCTTCCACTTTTTACAGAGCTAAAAGCCCCGTATTTTAAGCTTTTTATGGCTGATTGACAGAGTGAATCAAAAACCCTATTGTCCCTGTGAATTCAATAAGCCTTGGAGGGTCGAATTGTTTACCGGGATCATAGAAGCCCAGCGCCCCATACGCCAAATTTTAAAAGGTAAAGAGTCCCTACAGATCTTTGTAGAGCAGCCTGATTTTTTTGACGACCTTCATATCGGCGACAGCATTGCCTGTAACGGAGTTTGTTTGACCCTCGAAAAGCTGATCGAAAATCAAATGGTTTTTACCATTGGTTATGAAACCCTTCAGATCACCCATTGGGATGAGACGGCCCTTTTAAAAAGACCCCTTAATCTTGAAAGATCTTTGCGCTTTGGTGATCGCATTCACGGCCATCTTGTTTCGGGCCATGTGGATACCCAAGTGGCTTTACTTGAAAGGCAAAGGCTTGGTGAAAGCCTTATTTTAAGTTTTGAAGTACCACCCAAACACCGTGCCGAGATCTGGAAGAAATCAAGCGTCACCCTGAATGGTGTTAGTCTTACGATAAACGAAATCGATGATCAAAAATTTCAAGTTTGTTTGATTCCTGAAACTTTACGCAAAACCAATCTTGATCAAATCGAAGTTGGGGAAAAAGTGAATTTTGAATCCGATTACTATATGAAGGGATTTTTGAAATCCCAAGAGGTCACAAGTGCATACTCCACGTGAATTAATTGAAGATATCAGAAACGGCCGCATGGTTATTTTAGTGGACGACGAGGATCGCGAAAATGAAGGCGACATCGTTTTGGCCGCTGATTTCGTAACTCCCGAGGCCATCAACTTTATGGCTAAAGAGGCTCGCGGTCTGATCTGTCTTGCACTCAGTGCCGAGCAGATCGAGCGTTTAGGCTTACCTCTTATGGTGGGGCCACGCCACAATCACTCTCCGAATAAAACGGCCTTCACCGTCAGTATTGAAGCCTCTACAGGTGTCTCTACTGGAATCTCTGCTGCCGACCGAGCTCATACCATTCGTGTGGCCTCAAGCCCCAGCGCTGAGTCTCAGGATGTGATCATGCCAGGTCACGTGTTCCCTATCCGTGCCCAACGTGGGGGAGTCTTAAAAAGAGCAGGTCATACCGAAGGAAGTGTGGATCTTGCGCGACTGGCTGGCCTTAATTCAGCGGCTGTCATCTGCGAGATCATGAAAGAAGATGGGTCCATGGCAAGGCTTCCAGATCTTAAAGAGTTCGCTGCAAAGTTTAATTTAAAAATCGGCACTATCGAAGATCTTATTGGCTACCGTCTTGAAACAGAAACTTTAATCAAAGAAGTGGCGAACGAACCCTTGCCCCATCCCATGAGTTCAGAATTTCGCGTTAAGATTTTTCAAAATATTCTCGATGGCTCTGAAAATATTGTGATTCAAAAAGGTATTGTGAAAAAAGATAAACCCACACTTGTGCGCGTTCAGGTAGAAAATATTTTGGGTGACGTTTTTGCTGGTGGTCTTTTTGATTCATCCACCCGAATCCAAAATATTCTTAAAGTGATGTCCGAAACGGAAAGCTCAATTTTTGTCTATTTGAGAAAAGAAGGCTTACAATCCATCATCACTCAACAGATCGAAGCTTTTAAAAATCCCACACCATCTGGGGCCCGCAAAATGGATCCTCGCGAGTATGGTATCGGTGCCCAAATCTTAAGAGCCCTTGGTGTTGGTCCCATGATTTTGATCGCCCATAAAAAGCCAAACAACATTGGTCTTAAAGGTTTTGGCCTCGAGATAGTTGATGTTGCACCTTGCGAGACTTCTGGTCTAAGCTCTTTAGATCTGGATTCTGATCCTGTTTATAATTAATCCATAAGAGGAGAGTAAAAAGTGTCAATCATCACAGCCAAGCCCGATCAAAAAATTTCAGCCAACATTGCTATTGTCACCTCTCTTTTTAACGAACGAATCACCCTCAAACTTGAAGCGGGTGCCATCGAGTGCCTTGAAAAATGGGGACTTAAACCCTACGCCCAAGTCCGCGTGCCTGGTGCCGTAGAAATCCCTTTGGCGGCCAAGAATCTTTTGATGAACTCTCAGTGTGATGCTGTCATTGCTTTAGGCCTTGTGGTTCGCGGAGAAACCGCTCACTTCGATTACGTCTGTCAATCGGTTGAGCGCGGCTGTTCAATGCTTCAGTTAGAATTTAATAAACCTGTGGCCTTCGGTGTTTTGACCACAGAAGACGGTCCCCAAGCTGAAGCTCGCTCTGGTGGAAAAAAGGGCAATAAAGGTTTTGAGGCGGCCGAAGTGGCTATCCACATGTTACAGGTTCTTAAGGACCTCAAGAACCTGGGCTAATGCAAACTCCCCAGCTTGAAGTCAAAAAAAAGAATCGCGAAATCTCGCTGACTATTTTTTTAGCCCTCTCTTTTTGTGTACTCGCATGGTTTGAAATTAAAATCTTTAGCCTGGGTGAAAAGCTTCCCCTCAATCAGTCGCTCTTCTTTTTTGGACTGATCAATTTTAACCTCATTTTATTATTACTCTTGAGTTTTTTTATTCTCAGAAATTTATTTAAAGCTTTTGTTAATAATGGATCTGGTTGGATTGGCAATTCTTTAAGATCACGCCTCATTGCAAGCTTTCTTGTTTTTAGCGTTGTTCCCACGGCTCTCATGTTTGTGATTTCACTTTTTTATATCAACTCCAGTTTTGATCGCTGGTTCAGTGATAAAATGCTAGGCGTTCTTAAAAGTGCTGTTGTTATTCAAAGCGAGTACTATTCGACCGCCAAAAAGAAAAACTTCAATGCCGCCTTTATTTTAAAAAATCGACTCAAAGAAACCGATAGCATTGAAGAGATCAAAAAGACCCTTGAAAGTTTTAGAGCCGAACAAAGTCTTGATGTGATCGAGTACTATCCTGATCTTCAGACCGAAAGGTTGATATCGATCATTGATGATGCCACAGTCCCCATCATTCCGCCGCCTTCCATTGAGACTTTAAAACAAGTGATCAACGCCCAGGTTGAAAAAAGCAGTGTCGAAAACCTGAATCAAGGCAATCTGATTCGGGTGATGATCCCTGACAATAGTGGCGATGGTTTGATCGCAGTGGCCAGCTTTGTGCCCATTTCAGTCATATCAAAAATGAACGATGTCTCTTTAGCCTACGAGGAGATGCGTGGGGTGAATCCACTGGAGTATCCACTGAAATCCATTTACGTCATCGTTTTGATTTTAATGACCCTCATGATTTTATTTTGTTCGGTGTGGTTTGGGGTTTATATTTCTCGCCATCTTTCGTTTTCGTTGGAGACTTTAGGCGAAGCCACCCAAAAAATTGCCGAAGGACAGTATCAACCTGTGCGTCTTGAGGGCGGCGAAACCGAAGTTGTAACACTAGCCGAACACTTTAACGTCATGGTTTCAGCCCTAGAGCGCTCACGCAATGAAACTATTCAAGCCAATGAAAATCTACAAACCACACTCAGCGAACTGGATCAAAGACGACGCTATATGCAAGTCGTTCTTTCCAACGTGAACACCGGTGTTATCTCTTTAGATTCAACCGACAGAATCACCATGATCAACGAAAAAGCATCTACACTTTTACAGATCAACGCCCGCGATTATCTGGATAAAAATGCTCAAGATGTCCTGGATGAAAAGTATTTTAGACTTTACCGACAAATGGTTTCTAAAATGAAAACCCATAAGCTGAACACCATCGAAAAAGAAATAATCATAGACCGCAGAGAAGGGGGGATCCCCTCAATGCTCAAAATCTCGACCCTCTACAGTGAACTAGGTGAATACAACGGCAAAGTGGTCGCCTTTGATGATTTGACCGACGTTGTGCAAGGCCAAAGAGCCGCTGCTTGGAAAGAAGTGGCCCGTCGTATCGCCCACGAAGTCAAAAATCCTTTAACACCGATCAAGCTTTCGGCCCAACGATTGCAAAAAAAGTTTTCTCAGATCATCACTGACCCAGCTTTCAACGATTGCACCAACATGATTATCGAGCAAACCGATTCTTTAAAATTTCTAATCAACGAGTTCAGTCAGTTTGCACGTTTACCAGAAACCCATCCGCGACTCAGTGATCTGAACGAGATGGTCGAAAAGGTCATTGCCTTTTACGAGCAAGCCCATCGTCAAATTTTATTTGTAGGAATGACTGATAACCAACTGGGCGAATTTTATTTTGATCCCGAACAATTAAAAAGGGCCCTGTTTAATTTAGTGGAAAACGCGGTTTATGCCGTCAGTGAAGCCACTCAACCTGAAATTCGAATAGAGACGGGTGTTGATGAAGCCAACCAATTGGTGACACTTAAGGTGATCGATAACGGTAAAATCATCAGCCAAGATGAAATGCGCCGAATGTTTGAACCTTATTTCTCAAAACGCCCTGGCGGATCAGGCCTTGGCCTGACCATTGTCAAAAAAATTATTGAAGACCACAACGGCTACATCCGCTTAGCCGGCAATAACCCAAAAGGTCTTATCGTTCAGATCGAACTTCCATTTAAGAAAGCTTAAGATCAACGTAGTTAGTCTCAAATGGTTTGGGTTTCAGAAACTTCAATAATCACAGGGCTTTAATGCAATATTTATTTTGAGTATTTTCTTTTCTAAGCCCTCTTTGCAATTTGAGTCCAGCAGTTGAACCCAGTGGTTTTTCGGGTTAAAACTTTTTTAATCAAAGTCTTGGAGTGTTCTATGCAGTTTCGAAAAGAAAAAATCTTGGTGATCGATGACGAATCCCCCATTCGCGAAGTTTTAACAGCTTCTTTAGCCGATGAAGGTTACATTATTGATTCAGCAGAAAACGCTGAAGTGGGCTTAAAAAAGATCGAACAGTTTCAGCCCGACATTGTTCTTCTTGATATTTGGATGCCAGGTGCAAAAGACGGAATGGCTTTGTTACGAGACGTTTCAAGCATGAATCATCGCCCCGATATTATTATGATGTCAGGACATGGCACCATCGAAACTGCGGTCGAAGCCACTAAGCTTGGCGCGTGGGATTTTATCGAAAAACCAGTTTCTATTGATCGCGTCACCATTTTGCTCAATAATTTAATCGATATGCAAACCGTCCGTAAAGAAAAGGGCTCGCTTCTTAATAAACTCAGACAAAATATCGCCATCATTGGAAATAGTATTGAAGCCAAAAAATCAAAAGAGCTGATCTCAAGAATTGCTCCTACAAACTCTTGGATTCTTCTTAAGGGTGAAGCCGGAGTGGGTAAAGAATTAGTCGCGATCAACATTCACTATCTCAGCCCGCGTGCTGGCCAATCTTTTGTTAACTTTAAATGTGCCCATTCGACCGAAGACCTGACTGAGGGCGAACTTTTTGGTTACGAACGAGGAACCGTCATCGGTTCAGAGGATGAAAGAAAGGGTCTTTTTGATCTTGCTGATAAAGGAACACTGTTTCTCGACGACGTTGATGCCCTTTCAATTTCTGTCCAAGCCAAACTGGTCAAATATCTTGAAGAGCATAAAATTCAACGGGTCGGCGGCAACCGTCAAATTGAACTTGATGTAAGAATCATTGCTGCGACCACAAAAAATCTTCAGTCCCTTGTCCAAAAAGGACTTTTTCGTGAAGATCTTTATTACAGACTTCATGTGGTCCCTTTTGATATTTCCCCCATTCGCGACCGTCGCGAAGACATTGAACCGCTGATTTATCACTTTAGCGAAAAAGTTTGTCTGAGCGGTGGTTACCAAGAAAAAAAACTAACCCCTAAAGCTGTTAAAGAACTGATCCGTCACGACTGGCCCGGAAACGTCAGAGAAATCAAAAACTTCATCGAGCGAGTTTATATCCTCACTCCAGAAGACACTATCGACGTCCACGATTTAACATTTGCCGGCCTTAACCAAAAAGATAACGGCAACAGCTTTAGTGACGCCGCCAACTTCCGCGACGCCAGAGCCCTTTTCGAAAAAGAATACCTGGTCAAAAAAATCACCGAACACAATGGCAACATTTCAAAAACCGCAGAAGCCATCGGCCTTGAACGCTCATACCTTCATAGAAAAATTAAAAGCTTTGGTATCGACGTCGATTAACTTTTAATACCTCATTATAATATGTTTTCTATTCTTATAAGACGGCCGATTCCGACAGGACCGGCCCTGACTGAAGTGATTTGTGAGTCAGCCTTATTTTTAATATCATTTCAAGAAATCATTCTTTAATTTTTTATCATTCAACTTTCAATTTCAGAACGTCACAGGCTTGGTTATTCGAACCCCTAAGCAAACGACCCTCTGTCAAATAGTTCTGCTGCAAATCCTCACAATCTTTTTAATCAGTCAAAGCCCAATAGATATCACTCGAGTTATCATCATGTTTGCGAGACACGTTAAAAAATAGAAAGCTTTGATTTTTTTCAGTCAAAGACCGATTTTCTTTTTCGATTTATAAAAATGGTCGCAAGACCCGTTGGAAACCGGATGGTTTATAGAAAAGTTTCAGATTCCGATTTCGTTAAAGATCAATTTTTAGTTGACGAGTTTTGCAACAGTTATGGTTCTTAATTTAGAGCTTATTTTCTAAAAAATAGTTTTTTTTGACCATCAACGTCCGCCGCTTGTCAGAAGCCAATAGGCTGAATTGAGGAGGCCGTAAGGTTCCCATTCCTTAATTGTCATAAACCTCGACTTTGAAACCCATGTTATATTTTTCATAATGAAATAGATGTTAGGTAAGTAAACAAACAAACAACAAATAAACAAATAAACAAATAAACAAATAAACAAATAAGTAAGTAAGTAAGTAAGTAAATAAGTAAATAAATTCATTCAGTAAGGAGACCGTCATGACCTATAAAGATATCGATCAAAAGGCTTTGAAGAACACTCAACATTTTAAAAGGTGTGAAGCCGATCTTCTAAACATAATCATTGAACTGGATGAAAAGAAAGTCTTTCGCAAAATGGGTTATGCTTCTCTGTTTCAGTACGTGGTTAAGCGCCTAGGACTCTCCGAAGCCATGGCCTACAATTTTATCAATGTGGCTCGTAAGACCAAAGAGGTTCCCGAACTTAAAAGAACCATCGAGAGAGGGGAGCTCACAGTGTGCAAGGCCAAAAAAATCACATCAATCATAAATAATAGTAACCAAAAGCACTGGCTTGACTTAGCGAGGTCTGAAAGTCAAAGAAAAATAGAACGTGAGGTGGCTTTGGCTCAACCCCATAAGTCCATTTCTGATAGGAGCACCTATGTTTCTTCATCTCTTGAAGTCGTAGAAAAAGTACAGATCAAAAGCAGCAGTCCAAAACTAAAGCTTGAGCTTGGAGTTTCAGAAAAACTCATGCTTAAACTGCGTCGCGCCCAAAATCTGACAAGCCAGAAACATCGAAAATCAGTGAGTCTTGAGACAACGCTCGAGGCGATGGTTTCTGAATTTCTTAAGAAAAATGATCCCCTAGAGAGAGCCAAACGCCAATACTTAAAAGGAAAACTGAAACCGGTTTTCGATTCTGAACAGCAATCTATAAAATCTGATGAAGCAAATCCTAGAAATTCAACATCTCAGAAAGTAATTACACTTTCAAAGCCAAGAAAAGCGCGGGTCGCAAGACCTGTAAGATTTCAATCCATAAGCAAAAAATCATCACAGGCACTGCAAGAAGAATACTCTAACGTAAAATCAAAAAACACTTATGATAAGAACTCTCAAATAAAATCAAAAATACATAATGGTATAAACTCTAAAATACATTCTAATATAAACCCAATGGATCAGATGAAAAGAAGATCATTGCCAGCTTCTTTAAAGCACAGTGTCTATCTTAGAGATCAGGGGCAGTGTACTGCTAGGGATAAATCAGATCAAAAATGCCAATCCCAGCGATTCTTAGAAATTCACCATATTTTACCTCGTTCACAAGGTGGTGAAGATAATCTGGAAAATCTAATCTTACTGTGTTCTGGGCACCAAAAGGCTGTACATGATTAAGAGACTTATTAATTAAAATTGAGTCCCGTGTGACTAAAATCTCTGAACTATAAATATGATCGGTTTGACGAACTTTTGTAAATGCATGGCTAGAAACAAAGGACTTAACAAGCAGTATTCACTCATTAAGTCCCATCAATCATTCAACCAGTCAATCACTGGTCAGAGCTCAATTATGACTTTATCTGAGGGCACCACAACCAGATGGGTATAGAATCCAACGCATATCATCGCCACAAATTCTTACGGTGTAGTCAAAACATGAGCCAAAGACTATGTCTTGAGTTTTTGGGACACAGAGATTAGGGAGCTGGTTTTTGATTCTTCTTTGAGCTTGATTGATCAGCTCTCGGGTTTGTGTTGTGCCTGTAAATTCTTTTAAAAAACTATTAATCATTACATTTGTTGCTTGAGAGTCGATCAAATAAATAGGACGTTTGACGCCATTGACTGTTACGTCACGCAAGTAATCATTGTTGTAAACCCGTGCAATAAAGTTTTTGATTTTTGTTTTCTCGACTTCATTAGTTAGAGCATTGAGGCGAAGTCTTAGTTTTGTCACACCCCAACCATAGGCCATAGCCTCTTGGTATGCATACTCGCCAACTTTGTATGTGCCTTGTGCAAGTCCTACGTATCCGTCCAGTTCAGAAAAAGTATTTTTATTAAGACGAGACAGGTTGTTATACATCGAAAGAGAAATGGTATTTGATTTCTTAGCCTTAGCAAGGCCGGCATGAATCAGTTCATGATCAAGCACAGCCAAACCATATTTATCCATCTCTTTTTTGGAGAGAATAATTAAATCTTGGTCTTTAAAATAAAAAGAGGACGCCACATTGTCAGCCACCCCAATAGAGACCCCTAATAAACCAAGGCGAGTCAAAGGACATGGAAATGTGGATTCAGAATAAGCTTTTACGTAGGTTGAAGACAGAAATTGGGTGTCTGGTCTGACTTGTAGTGCATTTACGACTTGTCTGATTTCGTCTGTATTTAAATACTGTCCACTGGATTGGCTAGAAAACGAAATGCTGCCATCTGATCCGATGCTGACACTAATAGATGAACCCACAGGGGCCGAAATATCTAAAGTACCACCAAGACCATTAGAAACTGATATTGAAACTGTACCTGTATCAGGTGTTTGACTACCACCTTCTCCTCCGCTTTGAGGATTTGGATCAGGATTATATATGGTCAAACCGGCCCATGCAAAACTCCCCATAATTTGAAGACTCAAAATAAATAAAAGTTTCAATATAAGATGGCAACACTGTTTAGTTTTAATCATATAAAGCCCTCCGCTTTAATTGAGATAAGAGCAATTGAAAGGCCAGT
The DNA here is from genome assembly GCA_964388755.1 of uncultured Pseudobdellovibrionaceae bacterium. GTDB lineage: Bacteria > Bdellovibrionota > Bdellovibrionia > Bdellovibrionales > JAGQZY01 > JAGQZY01. The sequence goes on from CAYMBT010000079.1 coordinate 9,549, forward strand.
TGAACTCACTGATCGGCTTCGTGATAATCCTGATGAACATCGATGATTTAACAAGTCAGTGAATTATTTTGAGAAACGTTAAGTTTTGAGATTCTTCTTAACCAATTCCTAATAAATAAAGACTCAATATGAGAATTGAGATTATAAATGAAATAAATGGATCTAAATTGTTTCAGTCTGGTCAAAGACAACGGTTGTCGCCGTTTTTGACAAAACTCAAAATTTAGTCAGTTAATTTGGTACAGAACTCTTCTCTGATGGAAATTCAATTATTACGATACTCTTTGTGTCGATCTAAAATGGAACAGAGTCATTATTGTTCATCATTTAAATCACAATAAAGTGAAGTGAAAATTAAAGAAAAGACAATGGATGATGGGCCGGTGGATGATCCTTTTATCTTTTTTTGACAAGCGAGTCTGAAGTACGGGTACTTGAGCCTCGCTCAAGTCGGTATTCATAGAGTATTTTTTAATTTGTGATGTAATTTTTGCAGAAATCTATAAAGCTAATAGTGACTTAAATCAATTGTGCTAGAACAGTTTTCTAAATAATTTTTGGGAGCTTTCTATGGTATCGATGGTTTTAGTTTTAATCAGCACACTCATTCATTTTTCAGCAGCACAAGCGAATACTATGGTCACCGTAGTTCTTGAAAAAAGCGAAAAGATTCAACCTGTCCAAGCCGATGTTGTGATTCAAGGTGGTCAGCTGGTTTCTAGTAATTGTGAACAGCTGGGTGAGCAAGAGGGGATGCCCACATTTCGCTTACAACTTAATTCTGTGACTGGAGAATATCTTTGTGTTCCAGAAAGAGATCATAAAGTGATTTCTACACAGATGGATCTCGATCTTGGCGACTTGAGTGTTGAAAATATTAAAAGTGAGATCAAAAGTATAACCAGCGAAATCATTAAAACAGAGGGCTATAATTGGCCCCAGCCCAGTGCTCAATGTAGTATTGATACCAACGGCCAAGTTATCGTAGACAGCTGCAAATGCGAGAGCGAAAAAAATCTTTACGCCTTTGATCCATTAAAAAAGAGCTGTGAACTAATAAACCCCGATATTATAAGCTTGTTTTTAGCCGATTGTTCAACTCAGTTACGAGAGACCCGAGAGTTTTTAGAGAACACAAGTGCACGTATGATTTCTCCCTACGACGGAGGGGTTGAGTTCACTATGTGCACAAAGTGGCGTTATGATGATTATTTGATTCCAAGTCATCTACTGATTTATAAAGTTCTCTATTTTCTCTATTTCAAGCACCAAATTACAGCCGAACTGGCTCAAACAAATGATTTTGAAAATATTAAAATATTGGTCACTCAAAAAGAAATTGAT
>CAYMBT010000080.1:0-10795 GCA_964388755.1 uncultured Pseudobdellovibrionaceae bacterium
TTTTATCATTTTCTTCAAAATTTTCAGTGAACTCGCTGGCTGTTGATCTGTCAATTTTGTTATATTGAGATTCAATATCTAGCCCCTCTTCAATAACAAGAGTCACATTTTCTCTTTCTGACCAATCCACAATTCTATTGTTATCTTGATGAAGGACATTTTTTTGATTTTCGTTATAATCTTTATTAGATTCCATCATGGCGGCTTGAAGAACTGAAAGAGTATCCTCTTTATCAAAGGCTGCAGCATTAGCAGAAATCCCAAACACTAAAATCATAAGAAGTTGTTTCATTGAAAAGCCCCCCGGCAATAAGTTGATTCAATAACTAGTCATTGCAACTCTAAAGCCAAACTCAGATAGCGTAAACTTAAAGTAAAGTTTCTTTTTTTGAAAACAGAATGGTCAAATTGTCAGAATCCATACCAAATATCATCAAGAAACATTTCCATGTGCATCAAATTGATAATACTCAATCTTTTTTCGCTTTTTTTGTCGAACAAATATCGATAAGCCCTATAAGTCTTTAAACTTATAAAGGTTTTTCTTAGACAAAAATTTTTGAACATTGATTTTAGACTTTAGACTTTAAAAAAATGCAGGTTAGGATTTCTTATGACGGCAAGCTTTGGGTCCACGTTAAAAAGGGCAATCACTTCAGTGCGACTTCCAGGATCTATATTAAAGACCACAAGATCTGAGTTCTCAATAATCTGATGTAGACCTCGTCCTCCCCCACCCTTGTCAGTCCGACCATCATTGAGTGAACCGGTACCAGAGTAACACTTTTCAAGATAGCGAAACAGAGTCACTGCATCAAGCCCACCAAAGGGATCTTCAATTGAAATCGCCATAAACACACCATCTGTGGCATAGCGAAATCTGGCCCGATGGTTTTCTGCTAAAACTACAACTTCTGTTCTTGATTTGTGATTATAGATCGCATTTCCCGAACGATCCCTTGGCGCATCGTAGATGGCATTCATCAGAAGCTCTTCGGCCACGACTTTAATACGATCTCTGTTGGTGGACCGGATTCCAGATTGGCTAAAATACTGGTCAGCTTTTTCGATGATGTCTCGTCGTTGATCACTTCGAGAGACTTCAAACTCGTTCACTTCAACACCCCAAGAAAGATATTTTTCTAATCCAAAATAATTTCTACTGGCCAGCTTGGAAACCGTGGTGACATAGTTTTTTATAGTGAAAAGACGGTCTTCTTCGTCACGAGAAACTACATTAGGTACAAACGTATGACCTAGCAGTTTTGGAACATAGCTTGGTATTTTTTCTGAGGTTAAATAAACAAATTTCATATTTTCATTCTTTTTAAGTGCGAGTTCAGTCAAATGAAGAAACTCTTGCGAAAAAATAAAAATATCAAAATGTTCGTTATTTAATTTTTCTGTGATCTCTTCAACCGTTTGACCAATTTCTAAATCAACCCCAGTTCCACCTAAAGCCATTTTAGCAATGGCGTGTTGTTTTTTAATGGGATCTGCTAAAAGAACTTTTTGGCTCACCATGGATTTTTCGGCATTAAAAATTGTACTTAAGGGTTCAAGCTGATGAATGGCCCTTTTTAATTCGTGTTCAACTTTTTCTAGATCCAGATTTTTATCCGTCTGAGTCGCCACAAGTTGGCTTACACTTTTTTCTAAGGGGATCAGATTTTTTTTAAGCAAATGGTCTAAGTTTGAAAAAGTAATATCACGGCTTTGATAGAGACTCGTCATCTTGTCAGTGGTCGCCTGTAAGACATGATTCTTTTGCTTAAGTTCGTCATTTTTTAAAATGATCTCTTGAGTTCTTTCTTTGACTTTTTGTTCAAGATTCTCATTAATCTCTTCAAGCTCAACTTGGGCTTTTTTAAGCTTATCCATAAGGTTTTCAAGTTGCTTAGCCCGGTGATTGGTGGCTTCAAGTTTTTGCACCAAAATGTCAGAGTAGATTTGATAAATATTATAAGAGGCTTTGGCGTTATTCCCCAAAGTGACCTGATGGAGATCATCACCGCTAATAACCACAAGTTGACTGTCGACACTGGCCTTGATCGTGGCCGCTGATTTTTGATGACTGATCAGACTCATCTCACCCACCAGATCACCCTTATTACTGAGTCTGGCAACAAGCCCTTGATCAACAAACACTGAAAGCTCACCACTCAACAAAAAATAAAGATTATTATTAGCATCTCCCTGATTAAGTACCAGTTGATCTTTCTTAAATTCTTTAAGCTGAGCCAATTGAGAAAGCTCACTGAGTACAGGCTTTGGAAAGTCTTTAAAAAATGGAAATTGCTCTAAAGCGATCATCTTGATCTTTATCGGAACTTTTGTGTCTCAAAACAAGGGTTTCGCACTTTGGTCTAGTCACTGAAGCTATCGTCATAAAGAGCAGTATGCTTCTGACTAAGAATGTAAGAGTGATCATTAAGAATGCTTTACCGACATTTGGATGAAAATGAACTCTTAACCATGGTAAAATTGCTTTTGCTGGGGGCCTTTTTTATCAGGATTGAGCAAATAGTGATGACGGCAATTTTTAGAGCAAGTGTGATATTCAGCCTTCTCAAGACTTATGTCGTAACATTTTTTGCAGAGCTTGGTGGGCTCGTCACACTTTTTACACTGAATTTCTTTTGACCCCACTTCTCCGCACTGTGGACATAACGAGTATTGGGTCGAAGGTTTAAGCTCTTTATCAAGTGCGACCCGAGAATCAAAAACAAAACATTCACCGTTAAAATAGCCATCTGGAAATTTTTCCATGTAATTCAGAATTCCACCATCAAGCTGATAGACATTTATATAACCCTGCTCTTCCATTTCATAAATAGCTTTTTCGCAGCGAATACCCCCCGTACAAAAAATAAGATGGGGTTTTTCTTTATCCGTATTCAGTGACTTGATTTTTTCTGGGAATTCAGCAAACTCTTTAATATTTAAATCAATGGCATTTTTAAAGGTTCCTATTTCGTACTCGTAATCGTTACGAGTATCGATCACAACCACACCATCATCTTTTTGAAGCATTTGATGCCAGTCTTCAGGACTTAAATGACGGTGACTTCCTTGGGGGACAAAATCAGGTCTTTTAAGTGTGACGATCTCATCGCGAATTTTTACCACAAACTTTCTAAACGGAGGTTTGTCACTGATACTTTTTTTAAGATCAAAATCATTTTGATTAAAAAATCTTCTAATTTCTTTAATAAACTCCTCAAGCTTTTGATTGTCCAAAGAGGCCAGTGTTGTATTAAGTCCTTCGGAACCTAATATGATTAAACCTGATACCGAAAAAAATTCGGCTTTCAGCATCAGCCATGCTCTTATTGATCGCAGTGAATCAAGATCAAGACGCTTAAAAAAATAAAATGAAACAACGTTAAATTCTCTCATATTTGATTATTTACATTTGAAGTTTTCTGAATGCAATTGGGCCCTGTTGAAAAATTTTCAAAAACTATAAAAAACTGAAAAAAAAATTGCCAACTTCCCCAAGTCGTAATACTTGTTATTTATTCTAATGACACATCATTAGATAAATTTATAAATCAAACGGGGGCGGGAGATCTTGTTTCAACTCTTAATTCTAGCATTACTGACATTGCCACAAACTGTATTTGCATCCGCTTTGGACAATCCCAATCATTGGCAAGAGTCCATTGAGCGCTGTCAAACCCATCCTGATAACAGCCAAGAACTATTATCCAGTGAATTCAAATGGGGATACACCCTTTTAGAAATGCAGGATCAATTCGAAGAGACCTATGAATCCGGCAAAAGACTTTGGCTTCATGCTCAATACGACAATGAACTTGATTCGTTCATGATTTACGACAATTCTGACAGATCAAACATTAAACCCGTCGCCATTAATAGAAACTTCATCAGAAGTATTACCCGACAGATCGAAACCGCTCTTAAAAAGGGCTACGCGAGCTATGTGTTCTTTCCTGACATGGGGCATGCCCATCTTTATTTTAAAGAAGACCATTGGTTAAAAAATTATCAAGCTCTATCGACCAGCGGAGTTCAACAAAAACACCTTCTTTTTGAAAAAATGTTTGCTGACCCCGAACTTAAGGCTCTTTATCACTTGTCTGAACAACTTGAGTTTAAGGATGAGCACGGCCACCTTCATAACGACGAAGTTCTTAACTTTAAGTATTGGACCCGTAACTTCTTAGGTCAAAATAACCAGTCTGATCTCTATGATTTACCTATTTCTAAAGATTTAACGAAATTTAATACCGTAGTAGGATTACCGGGTTACTCTTTATACAGCAGTGGCTTTGCCATAAGCTCAAGTGCAAAGGGCTGCTTTCCTTATAAAGATCAAAATGGTGTCATCCGTTACTTTGATATCAGTCTCCATGATCCAAGACCAGACATGAATGATCCTTCAGTCTATATGTAATGTAAATCTAAACCATCTCATAAATGCTTATAGTTTATCTATCTCATTGATTTATTTCATACTTTTCACCATAAATTATTCTTTAAGGCTATTACTCATCTTTAGGCGTAGCATGAGTACCCTTCGTGCTTCTTTCTTGAGTTTCCCCAAAAAAACAATTTAAGGCTCTACCCTATTAATTATGAAAAGTGCGATAAAGTGTCTAACAAAAATTGTCTTCTTTTTTGATTAACTCAAAGTATCTCTTTCAATATCTTAATTCAGTACCCATAGTTATCATTTTGGCTTTCAATTGAAATAATAGATTATCCCTTGGCATTTTCTTTGCAAAAGTCTATTTACGGAGGAATTCAAAATGAAAAAAAATATATTAAGCCTAGTCGTTATAGTCACATTATTACCTTCTTTTGTTTATGCAAACAAACAAAGACGCTGCTCAAGTTATGAACTTGAAACCACAAACGAAGTAGCAAAATGCATTGAAATTACCAATAAAGCCTGTTTTTCGCCTAATAATGAAACCTTGTTTACTTCACTGGTTTCGTGCAAAAGAGTTGCAAAAAGTTTAAATGATCAACAACTTCAAACTACTGATGAAAATGTTTCTGATTCAAATTTAAATGCTGCTCAATAAAACATTCTTGTAGGGTTGCTGGCTACGGCAGCCTTGTTTGAATTTAACAATAAAATTTTTTACTATTTAATCTTAAATTAAGCGTACCCGACTTATAGACGGGCCCTTAATCAAGGGCTTATTTTTTTAAATGTTAATATCATTAGAGGAAACTACAGTATTTGACCCTCGACTCTATTTTGAAGTTCACTCATTTCCAAACTCGGTTCATTATTACTGCAGTAAGATCGTTCTAAAGGCACAAGATGGGATTAGGGAAAAAAAGATGCCCTAATTTCTCTAGCCTAGTTTTGACAATTAATATGAAAAGTTCTTGTCAGTGTCTAACAAAAATTGTCATCCCATTTTTTCCTATCCTTACTATCTCGCTAAGTATCTTAAATGACTCTTTATCTTATTCTTTCTTTTTGGCACCCGGCTTGCTCTTTGTAGCATCGTGGTAGGTGTAAAATGAAATATCAAAAGACAATATTTACGTGTTTAGCTTCAGGGCTTTTGGTTCTCGCTGCTTGTTCAGAAAAGAGCTTTAATGCCGCCAGTGGTTCTGTTTTTCAACAATGTGTGGACTCTCGCCCCGAGGTGAAGTGTCAAGTGACTTGCGAAGACGGAAGCTGTGTCAAAAACTTTAATTACTCTGTGGATGCCCAAGGGCAAATCACTGACGTATTATTTGTGGTCGATAACTCTGGATCCATGTCAGACGAACAAGCAGAGATGGCTTCAAAATTTCCAAGTTTCTTAGAGACTCTCAAAAATGTAGATTACCGTCTTGCAGTGACAACAACTGATATTTCTACATCTCTTAATGGCCCAACTCCCAATAACGGATACGGTGCATTTCAAGATGGAAAACTGATTTCTTTTCAAAATGGTCAATCTTTTTTAGATCGCAGTGTACCTGTGAGCCAAGCTCAAACCCTGTTTCAAAATACTGTCAGACGACAAGAGACTTTAACTTGTGAAGCCAACGACTACGAAAAGCCTTTTTGCCCCTCAGGGGACGAGCGCGGAACTCTGGCTGCCATCATGGCTTTTGATCGCAATCAAGATCAGTTTATTCGCCCTATGGGTCATATGGCCCTGGTCATTCTATCAGATGAAAACGTGGGTTCAACGGGTACATTTGTTGATTCAAGAGAAAGTCCAAACCAATTTCTTAATTATTTTCGTGGACTCTATCCTAATAAATCAATCAAGGCTCACTCTGTGATCATCCAACCCAATACTGATATTGGTCGTAGCTGTCATAGTCAGCAAGCATCAGGTCCTGGCCCTATTGGCCAATATGGTACGGTCTATGCCGAACTCAGTGCCCTTACTTCAGGAGTCATTGGTAATATCTGTGCTGCAAACTACACTTCCCAACTTCAAGCCATTGGTGAAGCGGTTTCCCAAACGCGAGAAGTTTTACCTTGTTCACCAATTGGTGGAAACGTTAAGGTGACATTTATTCCAGAGCCACCATATCGGGTCGAAATCACAAAAAATCTTTTTCAAAACGAAATTCTATTTTCTCGCGCTCTTCCATTGGGCACAAAGATTCAATTTGAATTTCAATGCACGGATGACTCTCTGTAATAGGGTCATCCTTTAAACCATTTCCATAAAAATATGTTTTCTTAGTTTAATTTATCGCTTTTTTTGATCAAAGCCAGCGACAATGAATCATTTGTAAAAATCCAATCCACCTCTCTGTCTACTTCTCTGTAAAAGACCTTAGAACTTTTAGGAAAACCTGTCCCCACCTTAACGCCGGCCTGATGACACTCTTTGATCATACTTTTTGACAAAAGACAGTAGTGGCCCGTCAAACCACCCCATTTGCTTTGAAGAGTCTTTTGAAACACTTCTTTAATATTAAATCGGGCTATGGAGACCAGTGACTGAGAGGGGTAAAAATCAATGCCTTCAAGAACGTCAAATTTTAAACTCATAATATGAAAATCAATGACAGGCTTTAAGGATTTAAGTTCATCTTGAAGAATCATTTTTTGCTGCGAGGTTAAAGGTTCTTTGATTTCAATAAATAGATGTTTTTGGGTGCCCAACAGTCCAATAACTTGGGAAAGATCTGGAAGGCTCGGGGCAATGGCTTGAATTTCTTTAAGGCTTAAATCACAAATCAGTTTTTCACTTTTAAATATTCTACTCAGAGTTGGGTCATGATGAATAATGGGTTTATTGTCTTTAGACCACCGAACATCGAACTCGACGGCATAAATATCATGATCTCTTATGGGCAAAAATGCAGGGATCGTATTCTCGATTCGATCTTTATTATCCCAAGCTCCCCGATGGGCTATGATTTGGGCTTTTTTGATTTTATCATCCGTAGGTCTGTGAAACGGATACAACTCAAAAATAAAATCAATGGTTTTAAGAATAAATTGATCTATGAAACTCATTAAATTCATAGAAGGGTTACTCCAATTGCCATGCTATTTTTTCGAGGGCCTCTACTTCTTCAGCCCAATAAATATAATTTTCAAATTCGGGAAAAAGTTTTGGAAACGAGGGGTCTTGCCAGCGCTTAGCAATCCAAGCGGCGTAATGAATAATTCTTAAACCCCTCAGAGCTGGAATATGGGTTAAAGAGCTTTGGTCAAAAAAACGAAGTTCCTCGTAACCGCTTAAGAAATATTGCAGCTCTTCTTTACTTTCCTCTTCACCGCCCGAGAGCAGCATCCATAAATCCTGCACCGGATATCCGTTAATAAAGTCATCAAAATCCACAAAAAACATTTCTTTTTGACCATCCACAGGATCAGCTTGCAAAATATTGCCGCGATGACAATCGCCATGAATACGGATCAAGCCCTGGGGTTTCATGTATTCTTCAAGATAGAACAGGATTTTTTCGCTCGCCATTTCGTAACGATCCCAAACTTCTGGCGAAACCCAATCGGCCAAAAGATCAAGGCTTTGCCAACCTAAAGTTTCAACATCAAATGAAGGTCTATTGGGAGCCAACTTTTGCGCTCCCACATTGTGAAGTTCAGCCAGCTTTCGTCCAATCTGTTTATAATCATCAAAAGAAAATTCTTGGGGCATTCTTCCCATGGCCTTCGGAAAAAAACAAAAAAACATATCCTGATAAACTTTTAAACTCTCCCCTTCAATAAGAAGGGGCGCCACAACAGGGATGCCCTGCCCCTGGAGTTCAAAAAGAAAATCATGCTCTTCTTGAATGGCCTTTTTTGACCAACGATTGGGACGATAAATTTTAGTGATGACATGATTCATCTGAGGATGTTTAGGACTGGGTTCTAAAAAAAGATCAAAAACCCTGTTCTCATAGGAGTTCAGTTGAAAGTATTGACCTGTTGGAACAAAACCTGACCACTCACTGGCCTTTAAAACCAGATCAACACTGAGGTCATAAAAAGAAGACGTTTTTTTTTCTGACATGTCTTCTCCAAGAAAAAATTTAAAGATTAATCACAACGATAAGCAATACCACGGGCCGATCCACCATGGGCTGAGATCGCCATAACCTTAACGTAATTAGCCATTTTTAGTGAGGCTTCATAACGAAGATCCTCCAGCGACTTTTCCCGAGCATCTTGGCGAGAGCTTGATGTTCCAATGACAGCGCCAATTTCACGGCAATTTTTAGGGGGATCATTATCACTGACTGTGACACTTTGACTGCCTGGGGTCGTTTGGCAAGCGGCTAAAAACAAAAATACAAAAGCAAACCTTTTCATAAAAACACCTCTCTTGACTTGTTAAAGAGACTACAGGAGAAATATGCCCATGGAAAGTCTCTTTACACCAGAAGGTTTAACCGCACTACTCACCCTCTCTTTGATGGAAATCGTTCTTGGAATCGACAACATTATATTTATCAGCATCCTCACGGCCCGTCTTCCAAAAGACAAACAACCCATGGCTCGGCAGCTGGGTATTTCCATGGCTCTGATCACGCGTGTTATACTGCTTTTCTTTATTTCTTGGCTCATGGGTCTGACTGAACCGCTGTTTTTAATCCTTAATCACGGCTTTTCACTAAGAGACTTAATTCTTATCGTGGGTGGACTCTTTTTAGTGGCCAAAGCCACCTTTGAAATCCATCATAAAATAGAAGGCGATGGCGACGAGGGTGTGGCCGCCGCATCAAACAGTAAAGCTAAAAAGCTATTTATCATTCTTTTACAGATCATGGCTCTTGATATTGTATTTTCACTGGACTCGGTGATCACTGCCATCGGTATGGTTAAAGAAGTTCCTATTATGATCACAGCCATGATTATCGCTATGGCTGTCATGCTTCTTTCGGCGTCTCACATCAGTGATTTTGTTGAAAAACATCCTACGGTCAAAATTCTTGCACTCTCGTTTTTAATTCTCATTGGTGTTGTGCTTTTAGTTGAGGGAATGGGCGGGCATGTTGGTAAAGGTTATATCTACTTTGCCATGTTCTTTTCTTTGTCTGTCGAGATGGTCAATATGCGCTACCGAACAAAAATCAATCTTCAGAAGAAAGTTTAATGTCTCTTATCGATTGGCAAAAAGCCGTTGAGCTTTTAAAAAATAATGCTGTTGTCGCTCTTCCCACTGAAACTGTTTATGGACTGGCTGGATCCATTGATAATGAAGAGGCTTTAAAAAAGATTTTTAGTACTAAGGCCCGTCCTTTTTTTGACCCCTTGATTGTCCATGTTAAAGATCTTAAGCAAGCTCAAGATTTTGCCCATTGGGATCCCATAAGCATAAAACTGGCCGAAAAATTTTGGCCAGGCCCTTTAACTTTAGTTCTGCCAAAAAAATCCAATATTTCGGATCTTATTACCAGTGGTGGACCTACAGTGGCTTTAAGACAACCCCAGCATCCGCTTTTTTTAAAAGTTTTAGAAAATTTAAACGCACCTCTGGCTGCCCCCAGTGCCAATCGTTTTGGACAAACCAGTCCAACCAATGCTGAACATGTGCTTAAAGAATTTGATCATAAAGTCAGTGTTGTTGATGGTGGATCTTGCGTTGGTGGGATTGAATCCACGGTCGTCGAATATTCACCAGATCAAAAAGTTCTAAATATTTTACGACCAGGTCTTATCTCGGGCCTTGAGCTTCTTAAAGAAGCACTTAAACATGAAAGCGGGACTCGCTTACAAGAAAATCGACAGAATCATTCTCCGGGAAACCTTAAAAACCATTATCAACCTCAAGTTCCTTTTTTTCTGATCCTTGATCAAAATCATCTGACCCAAGATGTGATTGATGAGATGGCAAGACTAGCAAAAAAACCAGTTGTTGAATGGGCATTACCCAGCGAACCCGAAATGGCAGCGCGAGAGCTTTATAAAAATCTGCGTGAGTTTTCAGCAAATGATCAACCCATTTATCTTAGAGTTCAAAAAAAATGGAACACCGACCTTTGGAAAAGCCTCCTTGATCGCATCCACAAAGCTTCATTTTATATTGTCTCTTTTGAAGATGATCATTGGAAGGTAAAACTTAAGTAAATCAAGTGTTATTGAGGTTTAGAAAGTCTCAAATTCCATGGCTAATAACTCAATGCAAAACAAGTTTCCATGGACAATAAGGACGAAAGCTCTCTAAACACTTCTGTATGGATTTCTCTCAACTCGCTGCCTTTAAACCTAAAGTTTTATTCTCCATTGAAAGTGACGGATTTATTGTTAAAACAGCTGAAACCATGGACGATCTCAGTGGTGCTTTAAAATTAAGACATCAAGTGTTTCTTGAAGAGGGACTTAATAAAACCCACGAGACCGGAT
>CAYMBT010000081.1:0-2747 GCA_964388755.1 uncultured Pseudobdellovibrionaceae bacterium
CCCCAATCTATTGCGGATTGGTTTTCTTCGCCCATCAACATGACTCCGGTTTCAAAAATTGGTGGCTTTGTGACAACCCTTGATGACTCCTATGTGGCTTTTAGTCAGGGGTATCAGTATATAGGACTTACTTTAGGCCAACAGTGGTTTCAGTCCACCAAATCAGCTTACTTTAATCAGGACGGAATTGAGATCAGTGGTCATGCCGCTGCTCCAAAAGATCCATCACTTAAGGATTTACGTGCTCAAGCTTGTTTTAGAAACTAGGGGCAAACCCCCATTAAAGACTAATGAACTTTCGTTGAGTTTTTATTTCAAATTTTAATTTGAGGTCTGTTCGTTTTTTTTAAGCAACACTTGTACTATTTGGTCGGTGTTTTTTCATTACTGTTGACCCTCTATTGAGAGACATTTAACCTCAATAAAATCTAAGGGGGATATGTTTATGCGTTTGATAATTATGATCTGTATTATGTGTTGTTTTGTGTTTGAAGCCAGTGCCGATTGGAGAAAAGATCCCAATGCGGTTAAAGAATTAAAATCAAGTAAAACAAATACAGAAAATTGTAAAAAAGGTTTTTCAAAGTACCTTCAAGAAGAGTGGTCAGAAGAAGTTGAAAAAGTTGTCGAAAAATATAAAAAAAGCGGAATGAAACCTAAAGACGCTCTGGCCAGAGCAGAAAAAGATACCACCAGTTGGACAAAAGAAAACTCACGAATCAACGATAAGGCAGAGAGTTTTTGTAAAAGCCAAAATTGGTCTGTCGGCTGTAAAGTTCTTTTTAGTAAAAGTTCAAAGTCAGGTGTTGAGTGTATGTTGACTCCCATTGATGTTAAGACTCGTAATGGAAAAGCTAAAGCAAAAACCTATCCTCGGGATTTTGGTTAATACTAAAAAACATAACTCCGCAGTTGTTATTTTATGGCTCTACAAAAAAGTTTTTAAATCTGAGGAGTTGATCTTAATTTTATCAAAATTCTAAAGCTGACCGGCCAATGTTATTGCATAGTGGATTGGCTGGGTCTAAATAATCCGGTGAGCTTGAGAACCATTGGGTATAAATAGTTTCATCCACTAAAATTCCCGAAACATTTTTTGAATCCTGGGTCGTCACATTGGAATTATAGGGGTTGTCTCCATGATCAAGGTAGCGACCCAACGTTGGAAAGTAAAGTTGACCGTGTCCACAGGTGTAAATAGTTTCAACGGGAATATTGAGTACCCGCAAAACAGATTTCACAAAACCCACAGTGCCATGACAGCCAGCCGTCCAGTGTTGTGTGGTGTTCTCGGTGTCACGGATTGTGCCGTTAATAATATGGTAAATAGAAGTTTGTCCTGGGTAGCCCCAGTGTTCTTGCATATTTTGATAGGTGGCTGAACCATAAAAGTGAATGGCATTTTCGCGCAACCATTGCAATAGAGCTATCACAGTTTCTTCTTGGGTTGATCGTAGTATGCTTTGGGCCTTGGCCCATTGATAAATAAAATCAGGAGTTGCTGGGGACCAGCGGCCAATATACTTGATGCGAGAATCGCCGCCACCGCCGGGCTCACCAAAAAAGAACTGGGTAGTACCACTAAGACGATGCATCATAGAGCGAGAGTTCAAAATAGTATGCAATTGAGCTTGATCTGAATTCACGATCGACCAGTCTAAACCAGAGCCTGCTTCAAGTGCTAAGGAATAAGCGACGTGGGATAAGTAAACTGTCTTGCTTAAAGACTCGGGTATGACTGTAAAAGGTCCATTGTTTGGATGGGTCACCAAACGTTCTTCGCAGTAAGTGCAGTCCAGTGGCATTGCAAATTCATGAGAGTTGGATAATTGGGGCTGATAAATATTTTGCCAAGCTCGAGCAAAAGACTGATCCAGTAAAGTTTTATCGTCTTCGCTCCAGTCATCATAGCTCAGTTCGTTGAGAGAGCCACCAAAGTAAAAGCTTGGAGAGCTATCTTGCTCTAAACGCAAAGCATTTTTAAGTGAGGTGTTTTCGTCAAGCCATTCCCTGAGCTGGGGTTGTTGGGGGCCTTCGAGATCAATATTTTCATTGGTGCAGCTGATGAATATAACAAAAGTAATAAGAGCAAAATATTGTAAGGTTCTTCTCAAAACGAACTCCAATAAAAATTATAAGTTAAAAAAATCCGAGGGCCTAAAATAGAAATATCACTAGAGAGGGTTCCATTTTGCCCAGTCGATGCATTTTTACCGTGTTCAAAGACTGCGTATTCATAACTGGCCCCAATGGAGAAGTCTTCTAGAACGCTATAAAGAATTTGAAATCCCGTGCCCCATCCGTATTTTTCGTCGTTGTTGATGGGTTCTGTTTTTTCTTGTGCATAGATTAAAGAAATTGGAATTTCAAAACGCCAACTGTAAAACGCTAAGCCGAAGAGAGTTTGAATTTTATAAAAGTCAGTTCTTAATTCAGCAGGCAGATTCAGTGATGGAACAATTTGGCCTTTTGTCTCTAAAGAAGAGTACTCAATCCCCATGCCAAAGAGCCACTGGTAAGAGTCGGTGCCCATTAAAAGATCAATTTTTTCTTCATTAAAAAATAGAGAAAAACCGCCACCGAATCCTTGGCTTTCAAATGAAGTATCGATATTTTTTATTTGGTAATCTTGAGCGAGGCGATAATTGACTTCGGGGCGTATTAATAAGGCATTGGCCTGTGAGCTTAAGAAAAAGATAAGTAAAAAAATGACCTTCATAACTTATTCTTGTTCGAATCTGATGATC
>CAYMBT010000081.1:2790-7976 GCA_964388755.1 uncultured Pseudobdellovibrionaceae bacterium
AAGGCCGCATTTTTTGATAAGATTTCAATGGAGACAAGACCTTGGTCGAGCTATAGTTTGTACCGTCATTGTATAATTTCAAATGAAAATCCACAAAAAAGAAAAATAGCCCCCTGAGAAATGATCAGAAAAATTTTATTTGATGCTCGGTGATTATAGACACTGGACGCTAAAACTCACACTCAAGAAAAATCGGATCTGGCCTTAGCATTTTTTGAAACTCTGGGTATGATTATAGGGATGCAAATTCTGACTTCCCGTGAAATTCAAGAAATGACTTTAAAATTCAAAAGAAAGTCGATCCAGTGTTTAGTTTTAGGAACCTGTTTAATTTTTACATCAATCTCGTATGCAGAAACCTCAAAGCTAGAAAGTGCACGAATCAACTTCGAGAAAAAAAAATATAAAAAAGCCCATAACTTGCTGAACGAAATCCCTTTTGCAGAACTTGATCCAAAAAGAATGGCGCTTGTGGAATTCTTTCGTGGACGAATCTATCTTGAAGAGAATAAACCAGAGCTAGCCCTAAAATCTTTTGCAAAAAGCTTACAACTAGGTACGCGAATAGAAGACATTGCTTATTATTATCAAGGGCAAGCTTATCTTAAAAGCAATCAACCCCAAAAAGCACTTGTGTCGTTTGAAAAAGTAGAGAGTCTAGAGACATCAGACTTTTTAAGAGAAAAAGCTAAACTTCATCGCGCCGAAATTCTTGCGTCTTCAGAGTCCATTGATCGAGCCCGTGATCTTTACAAGACCTTAGAAAGAAAAATGCGTCGCAGTGAGTTTTATCCTGATGTCCTTTGGGCACTTCTTAACATTGATCTTAAAATGAAGAAAAGATTAGACGCCTGCTTTTGGGGCAGAAAACTTTATAAAGATTATCCTAACTATGAACCCATAGCCCATTGGGGTCTCACTTGGAGCGAAAATAAAGTCAGTGATCTAGAGATGGATTGTAAAGACTCTCTCGAGGATCAAAAGCGAAGAATTAAAAGACTTCAATGGATGGGCGCCAGTGCAAAAGCACAAAGCGAGCTTAAGGTTTTTGAAAAAACAAAAGTGGATCAGTTTATTAAGGATATGGTGGCTTCTGAGTTTTTAGTGAACGAGGGGCTTGTTGTTGAGGCCTTTAGAAAGCTAAAACCCTATTACAAAGATCAAAATAAAAGAAGAGACGAAGATTTTATCAGTTTATTTTCTAAAGCAGCTGCACGGGCCGGCGAAATTCAAGCAGCCACGGGTATCTATGATCAAGCCCATCGTAATTTAAGTGGCTCACGTGGACAGCAGTATCTTTTTCAAGCCGCCCACCTTTGTTATCAAAATCAAGATTATGATGGAGCCTTAAGACGATTTGAAAAGATAAAAAAAACCTCACCCTATAGCTCTTACGGAAAACAAGCCAATTGGTACATCCCATGGATATACTACCTTAAAGGTCAGCATCAGAAGTCCTATGACCTTATGAAGTTAGCCCTTAAAAATAAAAGACGAATGCTGCCGAGCTTTGTGGGCGAAGATAAAGTGAAATATTGGATGGCTATGAGTATGAAAAAGCGTGGCAACCTAGCGCTCGCTCAGGATCTTTTTCTTGAAGTCTCCCATGATCAGTATTTGGGATATTATTCGATTGCTGCTGTCCATCGCCTCAGAGAGCTTGTGGGCTCTCGTGGTCTAGCCAGCCTTGAAGTTCATCGCTCAGCCAACCTGAATGAAAATTGGATTCCCCATCTTCGAAATCCAGAAATTAATTTGATCAAAGAAGATGAAAATCAAACTTTGCTCTCAAAACTTAATGAAAGTTATTATACCGAGTGGGAAAGCTTACCCTATATGCGCGAGTACCTTGATATGGATTTACCCACGCGCATTTATACCACAATGACTGAGCCTAAATTCAGAGACCATATAGAGCGCGCGCGCGAGCTGTCGATTATTGGTATGACAGAACTTGCTAAATGGGAGCTTTACAGTGTGGAGGGGCGTACTAAAAACGAAGACTATTTAAAAACTTTGATGTTCGAATATCATCGTAATGAAATTTTTCATCGTTCTTCTTACATAGGGACGACACATTTTGGTAAAGCAAGAACCCATTTAGGACTTCAGTTAGGGGCATCGCTGTGGCACTTTGTTTATCCAAGAGCCTTTGAAAAAGAAGTGGTTAAAAACTCACAAAAATCAAATGTACCACCAGAATTTGTTTGGAGCATTATGAAGGCCGAGACTAATTTTCGTCCTGATGCTATGTCACCTGTTGGTGCAAGAGGTTTAATACAAGTGATGACCCACACTGGTAGAAAAGTGGCCTCTTTCATTGGTAAAGAGATCCAGCCTGACCAGTTATTTGAACCTGCGGTGGGTATTGAAATTGGAACCAGTTATCTAAATCGTGTTCTTAAGAAGTTTGATCAAAAGATTCCGCTGGCGGCCGCGGCTTATAATGGTGGTCCCCATAGGGTTCATCTTTGGCTTCATCAGTTTGGTGATCTTGAAATGGATGAATTCATTGAACACATTCCATTTTTAGAGACCAGAAACTATGTTAAACGGGTGACCCAGTATTACACTCTTTATAACTTACTTTATAATAAAAATCCTGATGCGTCCTCTTGGCTCAGTCAAAGTGTGGATGTCTTTCCACCAGGTCCGCCGCCCACCCAAGAAAATTGGGATGCTTTGTGAGTAGCAAAAAACAAGGACGGGTGAAGTGGTATAAAAATGACAAAGGATTTGGCTTTATTGAAGTCAGCGAAGGGGCTGATGTGTTTCTTCATTCTTCCCAGGTTAGTGAAAATTTAAAACCCGGTGACCTCGTAGAGTTTTTATTAAAAGAGGGTAAAAAAGGTCCAGTAGCCACAGAAGTCAAAAAAGTAACCGGGTCATAGAATTCTGATCAATATTTTAATCTTCTTGAAATTGGCTCTCTCTTTTTTCTTTTGATTCAGCTCTCATAAATATTGAAATCTTATTTTGTAAAAGCAGAGTAAATAAAAAAGAATTAAACGCTATGGATACCCAGCATGATTTGGGTCAGAATAAAAGTTGCAATAAAACAAACTGCGAGGACTATAACATAGACATCCACACGGCGTGTGTTTTTTGCTCTTCTCTCAAGATTAAACTTAATTCGATTGAGTTTGGCTGAGCCCATTTCTTTTTATCGGGATTTCTTTTGGGTTTATTAAATAGTGCCTTTGATTAAAGTCTTGCTGCCCAAAGTAAAAGCCTTTATTTGGTGTTTTTATCTCAGAATGATACATTAACCCTGTTCTTTTAAGTTTTTAGGAGCCCTTTATGTCTTTTCAGCAGCAAGATTTTACTTACCATGACCTGTACAGTGAAAATTCATATCTTAAAGAAACCCTTCAGTTTTACTGTAAAAATGAATTTTTAAGCCCTATAGATAATGATTTAAAAAAGTTTTCAACCAAGGCCAGCCAAGAAATTTTATCACTCATGTGGCAGGCCGAAAAAGATCTCCCACAACTCATCCAATATGATCATTGGGGAAAAAGAATTGACCACGTTGAGATCAGTGAAGCCTGGAATAAACTTCACCGCATCAGTGCAGAAGAAAAAATTGTGGCCATCGGCTATGAAAGAAAATCACAGGAATACTCGAGGCTTCATCAATTTTTAAAACTCATGTTGTTTCATCCTTCTTCAGCTTTTTATTCGTGTCCTCTTGCCATGACCGATGGTGCAGCCCGTGTTTTAGAACTTGAATCAAACCCCGTTTTTAAAGATGTTTTTAATCACCTTATTTCAAGTGACTCAAATGATTTTTGGACAGCTGGACAGTGGATGACCGAAAAGACGGGTGGGTCTGATGTTTCACTTTCAGAAACCTATGCAGAGATGAAAAATGGACGTTATTATCTTTATGGCACTAAATGGTTTACCAGCGCCATTACGGCTCATGTGGCTATGGTCCTAGCCCAAACCGAAGTGAATGGTGTTCAAAAGCTCAGTCTTTTTTTAGTTTATCTACGAAACAAAAATAATGAACTCAACTCTATAGAAGTTTTAAGACTTAAAGATAAGCTTGGAACAAAAGCCATGCCGACGGCTGAACTTAAACTTTGTGGCACTGAAGGTTTTTTGATTGGTGAGCTGGGTGGGGGAGTTAAAAAAATAACTTCACTTCTTAATATATCAAGACTCTACAATTCAGTTTGTGCGACCGGCACATTGTACCGTCTTCATTCTTTGTTGAGGGACTATTCAGAAAAAAGAATGGCCTTTGGTCAAAAACTTAAAAATCACCCACTGCACGCGACCACACTGACCCAAACACAGGCTACCACTTTAGCCTGTGTTCATATGGTTTGTGACCTCAGTGTTCTTTTAGGGAAATCTGAAACTGGTAAAGCCACTGATCAAGAGCAAAGTGTATTGCGTTTTTTTACTCCAATTGCCAAAGCCTTTACGGCCAAAAAGGCCATCGAAGGTGTCAGCGAAATGATAGAAGCTTTTGGTGGTGCAGGCTACATTGAAGACACCCAATTGCCCCGATTTTTGAGAGACGCCCAAGTTTTTTCTATTTGGGAGGGCACCACCAATATTATGAGCTTGGATATGCTGCGAGCCCTGTCAAAGGACTCAAGCTTCTCTGATGTCAGTGAATATATAAAATCGATTTTGAGTTCTTTAAAAGGTGAGAATTTAAAAACGTCTCATCAGTTGCTTGACCGACTTGAACAAATGGACCAGTGGTATAAAAAAAATAAAAACACCCGTGAAAACTTAGAGTGGGGGGCTAGAGATTTATTATTCTATATGGCCGAAATCTATTGTTCAGCTCTCTTGTTACAGTTTTCTCTGCAGACCAAAAGCCAGAGAGATCAAATTTCATCATTCGTCTTCGTTAAAAATGTTTTGATAAAGTCGGTAGATTTTACTGAAGCTTCTCATTTTAAATTATAGGGTGTTTTAGCCCACTGGAAACCTATGTTTATAGATTCAGAAATTGGTCTCGAAAGAGTTTCACAGTATCATAAAGATAAAACACCCATAATTGCCCTGCATGGTCTGAACCAAAACCCCTCGTCTCTTAAAAAAATTCTCACTGATATCGCCCAAGATCAGCTTTGTGTTTATCTTCTTCATCTGCCAGGACATTTTGTGGGTTCAAAAAAATCAGACATACCAAACTGCAGCGAAACTTTCTCCAACCATTT
>CAYMBT010000081.1:7986-10773 GCA_964388755.1 uncultured Pseudobdellovibrionaceae bacterium
GCTTCAGCAAAGGCTTTTGATTTCATAAAAAATCATCATCTTAATAAACCCATAGGTTTCGGATATTCCTTTGGCGGATTAATTTTGACCCATCAAATGAAAGAGAACCCCATGAGCCATTTGATTTTAATGGCACCAGCCTTAGAACTTAGACCCTATACCATTTTCCTCAAAGCCATGACCCCGTGGCTTAAGAAAATCAAATCTATGCCCCTTGAAAGCCGACAGTACGAGAAGTTTTATCGTTACCATCAAAGTGGTGTGCCAGTGGAGATCTACAAAAGTTTTTTTTCGATCTATTCAGATTGGCAAAAGAAAAAAAATCTAGGGTTGCGGGTGCTTAATGAAGGCCAAATGCCAACCCTTATTTTTTCTCACCCTAAAGACGAAATTGTATCTCATCAAAAACTAAAAAATTGGACACAATCATCTCACAGAATTTTATTTAGTGAAGTGGATCGATCTTTAGCCAGCCTTAAAAGTTTCAACCATTTATTTGTGGACGAAACAACTCTGGGATCCCATTCATACCGCAAGGTCGTTAAAGAAATTCGAAGTTTTTTAAGCTTCACTTCAGATTAAAAGCAAAAGACCTTTTAAGTCGGTCAACTTAAAAGGCCTTTTGCTTTTAAATTGAAAATATATAATTTAAAATTTCGAATTACTGAAACGAAGGTGCGTTGTCATCTTTGTAGGGGTTACCATCGTAGGGAAGGCGAGAATGGCCAAAATGAGCATAATCCTCTTGAACTTCTTCGTAGCTTCTTGAATCCCGAGAGAACTGTTCGATGTACCACTGTAGAGCCTCTTCGCTGAGTATGTGCGAGAGCATTTCAGGTTCCATTTGATTAAGAACATGGATTAATTGTTCTTTTTGCTCTTGAGGCATTTGTTCTGGATGAGTGATTTGCGCTTGGGCGTTAAGACTAAAAGTTGTGATAAGTGCGATTATAATGTTTTTCATATTTCCCCCGAACCGATTAAGTGTTCATGGAGTCTTTATAGCCCTCTGGATTCATTATTGAAAATTATTCATTATTTTATGAACCGATTAGTTTTATTAATTGCATCTGGTGCCATTTTTATAGAAAAAAGCGCCAGTTTTATAGGTTAAAATTCCAAAAGGAGGCTGAAATCAGGGTGGTTTTACGTTCTTAACCCTTGATTTTTACATCCAGGTCAGAGACCCTTTGTAGAGTGAAGATTCATCCCCGTATTTCTCCATTGGCTTTGACCTTAAGCTTCCTGCTTACTTTTTCATCATGTCAAAAAGGAAATAACCTGAATCTTGTGCTTCAGAATGGTCACAGACTGATACTTAAGCATGATGAGACTTTATCGACAGTTCTCACCTCTGAGGTTCCAGGGCTTGATTGGCTTAAATCATCAGATACCAATTCCACATGGGTTGAAGAGCAGATCATGGAGGGGCTTGTAGGCTTTGACCTCTCAGATCCCAATCTTTCTTTAAAACCCCAACTGGCAGAGTCATGGACCTCGCAAAAAAACGGACAACTTTGGATTTTTAATTTAAGAAAAAATGTTCTTTGGACTGACTCAGTTCCTTTTAAGGCTCAACACATTTATGATGCTTTTCAAAGAATCCTTGAACCGAGTACGGGTGCCATCGCCGTTGATAACGCGTTTCCCATTAAAAATGCGCAAAAATATTATGGTGGAAGTCTGAAAGACTTCTCTCAGGTGGGTGTAAGAATTATTGATGATTACAAAATCGAATTTGAACTTGAAGAGGCCATGAGCTTTTTTCCCATGCTTTTGACCCATCACACCACCTTTCCCATCAGAAAAGATCTGATCGAACTTCATAAAGAACGCTGGATGGATCCAGAAAACCTTGTGACTCTGGGCGCGTACAAACTGATCCATTGGCATCATGATAGTATGATGGTTCTTCAAAGAAACGAAAAATATTGGGGGCAAAAAGCTTCTATTAAAAATGTGATTTTTTATATCGTCGAAAAAAGTGCCACCAGCCTTAGAATGTTTGATCATAAAAAAATTGATTTTATCAGGGATCTACCCACATCTGAAATTGCGCGCTTAAAAATTAAAAAAGAATTTTATTCTCTGCCGGCTCACAGACTTTACTACTACGGATATAAAATCAAAAAGAAACCTTTTGATGATGTCAGGGTCCGAAAAGCTTTTGCCCATGCTATTGATCGTGGAGAATTGGTGAAGGTCATGGGCTCTGGCCAAGTGCCCTTAACATCTTGGATTACTCCGGGACTCTTAGGGCATGAGCCGAGTGTGGGTTTAAAGTTTGATCCTTTAAAAGCGAAGTCCCTTCTGCAAGAAGCTGGATTTTCAGATATCAAAAAACTTCCACCCATCACTCTAGGCTTTAACACCGAAGAAAAACATCAAAGAGTGGCTGAAAACATTCAATCCCAAATCAAAAAAAATCTTGGGATATCGATCGAGCTTAAAAATGAAGAGTGGAAGTCCTTTTTAACCGGTTTAAGAAGTCAGTCCCATTATTCTTTGTTTCGATTGGGTTGGGTGGCTGATTATCCTGATCCCCATACCTATATGTCGATGATGACAAGCTTTTCGGCTAATAACCGCACGGATTGGGTGAATTTGAGTTTTGATCAACTGGTGAGTGATGGTTTAAAAGAAACCGATCAAAAGTTGAGAAGTGATATCTATTTAAATGCACAAAAGATTTTAGTAGAAGATGATGTGCCAGTGATGCCACTTTTTACAGATATCAATCAAGTTCTAGTCAGCCAGCGTGTAAAAAACTTTAAAAGTAACCCCATT
>CAYMBT010000082.1:0-10750 GCA_964388755.1 uncultured Pseudobdellovibrionaceae bacterium
AAATACGGCCTCTGAAGTGAGCACTGGTTATGATGCCCCTGGTATCATGCGAGAAATTCTTGATCGCTCCAGTGTTTTTGTTGGTCATAACTTCTCAAGACAACTGGAAGGCAATGTTTATGCCGACAGCAGCATGAAAGATTTGACAGGCGACACGGCCCTTTCTTTTGGACTTAAAGGCCGAGTCTATGATTTCACAGACCGCATTTCTTTAGCCACAGAGCTGAGTTACGAAACTTGATCTTGCCACTTTTAATGGTGCTGGCGGAGAGACCACCGGAGGAACCATGGGTTACTCTCCAAGACTTTCTATCTGGTCACTAGCTGTTCAAGGGGAAGCACGTGTTATGGATGATTTGACTGGCTTTGCAGGTCTTAACCTTTCAATCCCGTCTCTGAGAAACAGTCCTTTTCGTGTGGGAAGTGATATCGGTTTTCAAGCCGGTGCCAATTACCAACTTTTCCCACAAGTGGCTCTTGAGGGTCTTATAAAAATCACCAATATGAATCTTAAAAATGATATTGGCGAAGAGACAGATGTCAGCCTTGCTGGTCTTGAAGTTCGCGGACGATATTCGTTTTAATCGATTCTGATTTAGCCTAAAATGGCGTAACCTTTTTAAGGTTACGCCACAAAAAATGACAGTTTTGTTAAGATTTGATTGATAAATTTTTTATAAATTTGATCCAACCCCTCTATATCGTTTATGAGGGGCTTTTCTTTTTAAGCCCAGAATAATGTCGAAGCATAATTTGACAAAAGAACCCTTTTTTATGTAAGGATTGCTAACTTGGTAAGCAGTCTTGCTTTCTAATTGAGGGGGTTAATGTGTTAAGAATTTCTATAATTTTATTCACTTGTATTTCTAATTTGAGTTTTGCCCAAGGCGATGATTATGCTGATTATCTTCTTGAAAATAACAAGTACACAGCAGAGCTTGTAAACTTCTTATCCGTCGAGGACAAAGAGTCCCTTGCGCTTGGCCTTGAAGAAAAAAATCTTTCAAGCCTGAACAGCCAACTGAACAAACTTCAAAAAGACATTTCCCAGCTTGATTCTCAACTTCAAAGTCAAAAAGAACTATTAGCTGGATATAAAGATAAACAAATCAACAAAGACCAACTTTTAGCGCAGTACAAACAACAAAAAAATCAAAATTCATCACGCATTCAATCACTGAACACGCAAATCAATGGTGTGCAGTCTTCTCTTTCAAACATTAATAGCCAAATCTCATTGGCTGAAAACGATCGACGAATTATTGTTAACAATATCAACACCCAAGAGCGTCTGGCTCAATTGGCCCAGCAAAAAATCAATCAACTGGAGTGGGATATTCGCGATATCGAGCGAGAAATCAATCGCAATCAAAATCAAATTCAGAACCTTCGGGCCCAGAATCAAAAACTTAAAAGTGATGCTCAACAAACCCAAGACCCCAATGAAAAACAACAACTCTTAAGTCAAGTTCAACAAAACCAAAATCGCATTGAGCGTCTAAGAAATGAAAACCAAAGACTAGAATCACAGAACTCTGTTAAGAAAAGTGATATTAACTTTCAAAGAAGCGAATACAATGCGGCTCAAAGCCAAATCAGTTCTCTTCGTATTCGACTTAACGGAAAAGAAAATGAACTCAGGAATCTTTTTCAAACCAAAAATCAATTTGATTCTGAGATCGCTGGTTACAATCAAGAAATCGCAACTCTTACAAGACGAAATCAACAACTTGATCGTCAGATCAGTGAGCTTAATAACTTACCGCAGTTGATCGCACAAACTGAGCAAGAGATTTCTACAACCACTCAGCAAAAACAACTTAAGTCTGCTGAGCTCATCAACGGTCAAAAAAGTTTCGATGGATTAACGGCTTCTTATAAACTTAAAAAAGACAACTTTGATCAAATGAAATCACAAGTCCTTGTCAGTGAAACAGATCAAGATGAGTGGATTAAAAATATTTTATCCCTTCCTCTTGAAGACTCAACTGTTGACGAATCGACACAGAACCCAGAACTCACCACCCTGATCGTCAGTGAAACTTTAAATACCAATAAAGATTGGGTTGTCTTTAAGGCCAAATCCCAACTCCTTGATCAAGAGATTTGTGCTGCAGGCACTGAGAGTTTAGATAAAACAACAGGTGCACAAGCTGAACTCTTAGTGGTTAAAATTCTTAATCAAGACGGGTCTTATTCTTCTCCTTTTATCGTCAGCTCTAAGGCTATGATGAGCCAACCTCTAAGAAGCGGCTCATTTAAAACCGATAAAGGATCAACCCTCACTTTACCCATTCTTCAAGGAACTCAGGCTTCAGAAAAGAACCTGGTCTCGCGATATTCTGACCAACAAAAAGCCATTGGTTGGTTGAAAGCCCACAACTCAGTCCGTGTGGAATATAAATTGGCCAATAGCTCTGAAACCCTGGTGTTCTCTTTAAGAGGATCCAGTGCTATGATCAACGAGATGTTAAAAACCTGCTCTAACTAATCTTTAGCAGAGAGCAACTCTATCTTAATAGGTGCCAAGGTTCTGCAAAACCTTGGCATTTTTTTATACATTCGCTTTTTTCTTTTCTTTATGGCCCCTATTTTGCTATGAGAGTGACTTTATTTTTAGGGATGCTCTGATGATGTCGAAATCTTTATTGATTAAAGTTTTTACAATTTTCGCTAGTTTTTTATTTACATTAAAAGCTTTATCAGCTGATTTTTATGAAAGACTTCTTAACGAGCCTGTCTTGCGGTTTTACCTCAACCATGCCCCGGGCCTTGGCCATCAGTCCCACACGGCCCTCATAGCTCGAAGGCTTAAAGAGAGTGGTTACACGGGCATTATTGAGATTCTTTACACTTCTGAATCCGAAAGCAAGATACCCATCCTTTTTCCTGATTTTGATCCTCAAAAAACAGATTACTTTGATTCGATGAACCAGCTTCGCTTTGTTCGACTTAATGCCAATCCCCAAGTTTGGATGCCCGACGGGTCAATCAACCATCAACTCAAACATCTGCCTTTTGTGATCACCGGGGGCGACGACAGCCATTGGTTTCGCGACCGCTACCTGCGGGAAGTGATGAGAGCTGATAGCCTTATTGTCCTTAACCCCCAAGGTTGGAATGTGGATAGTTACATCCAAACTGATTCTGGCAAACGCCTTGAATTCCCCGAACTCAATCCCCTACTGACCCGTGGTTCTCAACACTACTGGCAAGGTGAAAGAGTGGATCAAAATTTAGTGGATCAACTTGAGCTTCTTAAAAGAAGTCATTTTGTAATCCCTTTTTATGGCCACAATGACATGGTCGCTGAACGCTTGGCGCGCATTGCAAACAGTCTTCAATTAACAGATCTATCTCGCCCAGTGGCCTTGGTGATCTTTAATCACTTAAGCCCAAAACATATCAATAAGCTGGGACAGTACATGGATAATGTGCCTCTTTTAGATCTAGGTGATGAACTTAAAAATAAAGTGAATTTTGTGCAAGTCGGTCCCTCTAACCCTGCCACTTTTGAAAAAGTATTTACCCAAATGAGTATGCCCCTTGTTTTCGTATCCGGTCGCAATTCAATTGGTCTTATGTTACCCACCGGAATCCCATTTATGGAGGCCCAATACAGTTTTGAAGAAAATTTTTATGAACTTCAACTCCAAAAAAAACCTGAAAGTTGGAGGATGCTTTCTTTAGCCAGTTCAATTCTGAATGCTGGCTTTAACACCACCGCTTCTGCTGAACTGGGCGAGTATTTATCAAGAGTCATCCAAGGTGACCCTTACGTTCATTCTATCTATCAATATTTTGCTGAGCACAGCGCTGAAAATATCCATAGGGATAAATTGACCATGGGTCTTGAGAAAAGCCTGGATCAACTTGAAAAATGGGGCGTTCGTTTTATAAATCCCGAAAGAGCGGCCAATCAAAATTTACAGAACTGCCGCTTGATGTTTTCGTCTTCTCTTTAAGAGTCTGATTGAATATTGTTTATTTTATAATTCGCCAGTAAGCTTGATTACGGAGGGATTATGAAATTATGCTTTCTTATCGCTTTAGTAATATACACAGCCAATTGCAGTCATTCACCGGACTTGGTCAATTCTAGATTAATTGAAATAGCAGATGTCGCTGACAAGACAAACGATCTGTCTTTAGGATCATTGCGCATAAAGCAAGCGCAAGATTATGTTAACAATTCTTTTGATCAACTTAACCAAATTAAAACCAAAAAATGGATGCAAGATCGCATCTACTTTGATTCGCTTCGTCGCATTAATTTTTATTTAAATGATCCACGTTTAAATGTCATTCTTGAAAAATTCTACTGGAAATTACAAGAAAAAGGATTTGCTAAAGAAGAGGATGCAAAAGATCTGTATGATTATTTCTTGGTCAATCGACAAACAGACGAAGCTATGGCGTTTTACAAAAAACTTCCTGACTTTTTAACAGAAAATTACAATCCCATATTAAAGATTTCTAAGCCTCAACAACAGATTACTGGCCCATCACTTCTTCATCTTAATGGGAAGAACACTGCAGAACAAAAACCATTTCCTGCATCGACTTTTACGGGCGTTGTTATTGTGGCTAGTCCAAATTGCAGCTTTAGTAAAAATGCACTGAGTGATTTATACAAAAATCAAAAAAAAGACCCGAATATTTAAAAAAACACAGTAGTTATAGCCCCACAACAAGATATTGACTACAGAGTTATCCAAAAATGGAATAAGTCACATCCCGGCCTTCAATTTAAAATGGTATATCTCGAAAGAGATTTTGAAGCTTACAATTTTAATTCAGTCCCCAAATTTTATTTTCTTAAAAATGGAAATATTGTTTCTTCATTTGGAGGCTGGTCAAAGACAAAAGTGGGATTAGCAAAATTTAAAAAAGGCTTAAGCAAAGTGCAACTCATCTCACAAAAACCCGAACAACAGAAGTGAGTTTGGTCAAAAGTTACACAACGGCCATCTTAAAAATAGTGAGTTTTTTTTAAAAACTCACATCGATAATTAATGGTGGTGCGAGTGCCCGCTCTCTTTTGGGGCAGCTTCATTAAACTCTGATAAGTCATAGCTCACTTCAAATTCAACTTTTTCTCTGGACCCTTTTAAAATAAGTTGCCCCACTTTGGGCCTTACGTCTTTGGATTTGCAGTGAAAATGGCTGCCACCCATAACTGAACAGTTCAGTTTCATTTCATTTTTTGTGGATTTTATTGTGGCGCCAAGCACTGAATTTTTTATTGTTGGGTTTTTAAGTTGAGCATCCAATAAAAAGATATGAAAAGAACCATCTTTATCAGCGTTGACTTCGGAGTGAAGATTTTGGGTCATCTTTATTTGGCCACCGTGGGGTCCAAGTTGATTATCCATGGCAAAAGTTTGCTGTGTAATAAAAAGGGCTGCTAATAGAATTAACTTCATCATTACTCCTCGTTGACAACCACGGACAATGGAATAGTTTTAAGCTCTTTATTGTCGTTAAATTGAATCCAAAGTCGATACTCACCTGTCGCAGGAAAAGTGGCGTGTAAAATCCCAGAATTGATCTCACTGCCTTTCATCGGATGAACATGAATCAGTTCAGATCCGTTCAGAGGTGTCGCAATCACATGGGCAAAAGCACCAAGATAGGGCGATAGATTTGGCTCTGTTCCATCAATGTGAGTAATTTCAAATTCAATCATAACCATCTTGCCAGCTTTGATTTTTGTTGGGCTTAATTGTAACTGAGTGATCCCATCGTTCCCGACGCGCACATCGCCTAAAGAGGCCACCGGGATTTCTGGCGCCCCCCCTTGAACTTGTAAAAATTCGTTGATCGAGAATTCTACCCCATTTGTTGTCTCACCTTGAACCCACAAAATATAACTGCCGTTCACTGGCAACTTTAAGTCGACAATCCAGTTTGAACCATCAAATTCTGGATGAACGTGGTTAAATTCATTGAGAGAAGAATCAAAAACCACAAGATGAAGAAGTTTGGTGTGAGTTTTTTTAAGATTTTTATCATTGATCAGTGTCGATGTTTTTTCATCTTTGAGTTGAAATGAGTATTGAATTTTCTCTGAAGCATAGACTTGCTGTTGATTTGTTTCAATTTTAATGGCCGAAAATGCATTCAAAGAATAAACAATAGAAAATAATAGACTTATAAAAATACGCTTCAAAACGCCCCCTTAATTAGAAAGTTTAAACTTATTGAGCTTTCGCTCGGTTGGTCAAGAGGCGTCGATGAACCAGGGTGCCAATCTCTAAAGTGATCGAAGTTAATAACCACTTTAATGGTAAAAAGGCACACCTTTTAGCTCAACTAAACTTCCTCGGAGGGGTCCTCAGATGTGACTTCTGTGATCTCCGTTGTTTCTTCGTCTGAATCGCTCAAGAAATCCAGTGAATCATCATCAGATTCTTCATTATCCTGGGCTGAAAAATCTTTCATAGACTCTTCGCTTAAAGCTTCAGCTAAAGAGTTTGATGGGCTTTGGCCGTCCTCAAGTGAAGACTCTTCACTCGCACTGGCTAACTTTTGCTCGGCTAGAAGTTTTTCGTCAAGAAGTCGCTGCTCATAACGAATCAACCACTTTTGATCTTTTTCGTCCACAAGTTCGCCCACATCAATAGCCTCTTTAAGGTCTCGAGCGCGGTCGCGATCTCTTTTATCTTTTTGGCGACGTTTTTCTTCTTCAAAAAATTCTGAAGAGGTATCGATTCCATCAAGAGTGCTTTCGATCTTGCCAAGTTCTTCTTCGCCTTCAGAGTAATTGCCTTGATAGCTTTCTGAAAGCTGATCGGTTACATCAGAGAGTTTCTCGTCTTCTTCTTCGATACCGATTCCGTCGGGCAAAAGTTGATCGATTTCATCAAGAGAAGGAAGTTCGCGAAGATTTCTAAGACCAAAAATCTCTAAGAACTTTCGGGTCGTACCGTACTGCATGGGCTTGCCTGGAAGTTCGCTTTTACCTTGAAAAGAAACCAAATGCTTTTCCATCAGGGCGCGAATCAAATGACCTGATTCGACCCCACGTATTTCATCCACTTCGCTTTTAACGATGGGTTGCTTGTAAGCAATAATAGAGAGCGTCTCTAAAGCGGGGCCAGAAAGTTTAAAGGGTCTGACTTTAGCAAGACGTCTTAAAAAATCCATATTGTCGACTTTTGTTCTTAGTTGCCATCCACCATTGATCTCTTCAAGGGTTACACCTCGTGCGGCCTCTGAATAAAAAGACTGTAAGTCAGCAAGAGCTTTTTTAAGGTGTTTGGTTTGAAAAGTAGTCCCTTTAAAAACTTGTTTAAATGTGCCTAATCCCAGCGGACGATCCGATGAAAACAAAAGACTTTCGATGATCGAGTAGGCTTGGGTTTGATCTATGAATTCAAGTTCTGAGTTCTCGCCAAGTTCGTCAAAACTTGCCTGCTCATCGTCTTCGTCGTCATCATCAGTGGGATCAGTCATCATGTCTTCGTCTTCACGAAGGGATGCTAAAAGGTTTTCGGTATTGTCATTAAATTCTTCGCCGACAGCCAGCTCGTTATCACTCACTTCAGAGGACGCATCGATAGAGTCAACTTGTGAAATGTCAGGTTGAGCGAAAGCTTGATCGGCTGTTACTTCTACAGATGAGTCTGCCACCTGTTCTGAAGCGGATTCCATTGAGTCAACTTTTGAGTTTTCAAAAAAATCCAGAGAGGCCCCTGCCATTTCAATAGAACTCATGACACGCTCTAAAACTTCAGAACTTTGATTTTTATCAACGCTTGGTTTGTCTGAAGCTTTAGCTTTCTTTTTATTTTTTTTTGTTTTTGGGCTGAGTTCTGTCATGAAGGCTCTCCGTCACCATCTATTGGTTCAAGCTCTGTATTGGATTGTAATGCGGTCTCATTTTCTAAAAGACTCAATTCTCTTTCGGCAGTATCGATATCATCGTCGCTGGCAAGACTTTCAAAGTCATCATCAATTGGATTTTGGGATTCATTGTGTTTTTGGGCTAAAAAGTCGGCTTCGGTGAAACGAGTTTCACTGTCTTCATCTTCAAGACTGGTTTCTTGAGCAGAATCAAGTGCGCTTTCAAATTGATCTTCTTCAGCTTCGGCCATGAGATTATTAGCAATGTCCTCAGCCCCATAAGAGTCATACTCTTCTACACGCCCAACAGCATCGTTATTGATTTCTCGTTTAGCTGTTAAATAAATGTCACCATAAACTTCACTTTGATAAACAGTGACTAAGCCCATTTTACCAAGCTCTAAACATGATAAAAATGTAATCAAAAGCTCTTGTTTTTTAAATTCAACGGTTGTGATCAGATCATTGAGTAAAACCCGCTGACCAACAATCAACTTATCTTTGATCTCTAGGATTCGAGCGGCAATAGACCGGGTTTTTCGCGCCACTTTGTGGATGGCTTTTTTCATACGACGAATAGAATTTCTGTAATAAGCGATTAAAGAAAATAGTCCGCCTTCATCCAAAATAATTTCACCCTCTTCATCACTCAAGAAGGCTTCAGACTTTCCACGACGAAACACATCGCGACCCAAAAGGGGGCGATCATAAAGTTTTTTTGAGGCTTCTTGAAAGCGTTGATACTCAAGAAGTTTTTGCACAAGCTCTTTACGAGGATCTTGCACGGCCTCTTCTTCATCACCCACTTCGTTATAATTGGGTAAAAGCATTTTTGATTTAATTTCAATAAGAGTGGCGGCCATTGATATAAAGTCGCCTGCTACCTCAAGATCGAACTCTTTCATTTTCTTGATGTATTCAAGGTACTGGGTTGTGATGAGATTAATATTGATGTCAAAAATATCCATCTCTTCTTTACGAATCAAATAAAGCAGAAGGGCCAGTGGACCTTCAAACTGTGGAATATGAATGGATAAATTCAAAGGGCCCCCGATGCAATAAAACCTAAACTGCCTTGAATAATGTATTGAACGGGGGCTGCTAAATAGCGGAGCCCGCCAAAGATCAGTAAAAATAAAAACACCATATTAATAGTCTGTTGATTGTCTTCAAGAAAGCGATTCCAGTGATAAGGAATAAATCTTTCTACGATCTTTCCACCGTCAAGAGGATGAACAGGGATCATATTAAAAATAGCCAGATAAAGATTAATACTTAAAAACATCACTAGCATTTGAGCCACAGCTTGTGAGTTCCCAAGCTGGGTATAATGAATAATGATATAAAAAAAGACGAGCCCCACAAAAAAAAGAAGCACATTAGAAAGTGGTCCTGCAAGAGCGACCCAAAACATATCGTTTTTTGGGTTTTTGAGATTTCTTGGATTCACAGGAACAGGTTTTGCCCAACCAAAAAGTGGTAAACCCGAAACAATAGAGATCAGGGGTAAACCCACAGTGCCGATCCAGTCCACATGGGCCAGAGGGTTCATGCTCAGACGCCCCATCATTTCGGCCGTATTATCACCTTTCAGTTTTGCGATATAGCCATGGGCGAACTCATGAAAACAAAGCGCAAAAAGAAAAGGCGGAAAAAACAGAGCAATTTTTATCAGTACATCGGCTTCCATATAAAAACTCTAGCCGAAAGCCCTGGGGCTGTAAATCCCTTTAAAACACTTCTTTAAAGCCCTATTTTTCAATGGGAAACATCTCTCATTGACTCCCATAAAAGGATAAATAATCGCGTAGCATTTGAGCAGAGTCTACAGCTTCCACCTCTGCAGTTTGTTCTTATCAATGCTCAATTTCCCTATAAACCTCTCTCACAAGGCGAACCATATATCTGTTGATTGATGGATGATCGGTCGTACAGAAGATTGGGATTTGAGATAAAGGGGGCAAAAAGCTTAGTAATGCAAAGCATTATTTGATGAGTTCGCCATCGGTTTTGCTCTTTAAGCGAAGGTCACACGGCTTTGTCACTTTTTGTTTCACAACAGAGTTCTGTGATCTTAAAAAATACCCTTATCAGTTCAACCGCTTTTATTTGGTCGGCCATTGACTTTAAGAGGCAATACTTCTTAAAAAGACATTATAAAAATCTGATCAATCAAGGAGATCGTAAAATGAGCCAACCTGCAATTACAACTTGGAGTGAAGACGAACAAGCATTCAGAATGGCGATTCGCGAATTTGCAGAATCTGTGATTAAACCCAAAGTCCACGAAATGGATAAAAATCAACAGATGGACCCAAACATCATAAAGCAGCTTTTTGAAATGGGCCTTATGGGCATAGAAACACCCGAGCAATATGGCGGTGCCGGCAGCACATTTACCATGGCTTGTATTGCCGTTGAAGAGCTAGGACGAGTGGACGGATCAGTCAGCGTTCTTGTTGACGTACAAAATACCCTTGTCACCAACGCCCTTCTTCGCTGGGCCAATGATTCACAAAAAGAACAATATTTACCACGCATGGCTTCAGAGTGGGTGGGTGCTTATGCCCTTTCAGAAAGTAGTTCGGGTTCTGATGCTTTTGCTTTAGGTCTAAAAGCTCAGAAAAAAGATAATCAATACATCCTTAATGGCCACAAACTTTGGATCACCAATGGTAAAGAGGCCAATCTTTTTTTAGTCTTCGCAAACATCAATCCAGAATTAGGCTACAAAGGGATCACCGGTTTCATCGTCGAAAAAGGAACGCCGGGATTCACCATTGGTAAAAAAGAAGACAAACTCGGCATTCGTGCTAGTTCAACCTGTGAACTGCTTTTTGAAAATTGTGCTTTGTCTGAATCACAAGTCATCGGCGAAGTGGGTAAAGGTTATAAGATCGCC
>CAYMBT010000083.1:0-10694 GCA_964388755.1 uncultured Pseudobdellovibrionaceae bacterium
TGACCCATTTGTTTATTGAGAACTCATCCAAAGAGCCAATCCCAATAGAGAAGCTCAAAATCCCAGTTAATATTTTAGATCTCTATCAAGATGATCGGGGTTTATTTATCACCAGTTCATTGTCTTTAAAATCGGATGCTCGTGGCCATCTGAAAGATTTAAAAACCTTTCCCCCGCAAGTTGAAAAAGGGGATCTGTACCATTTTCATCCGCCAAGAATGATGATGAGAAAAATGAGTTTAAAAACAATCACACAATTAATGCGATAGTAGTCAGATAAAAAAGTCTTCGGAGGCTCATGCAAGAAATTTTAAAAGCGCTCACAGAACTCAGGACCGATTTGCCTTGGAAAAACATTTTTCTAGGCGTCATTATTCTTGTGGTTGGTCAGTTGCTGGTCAAAATTATTGATTTATTTTTTGATCTTATTTTTAAAGACATTACTGAAAATCCGAGAGCCTATAACGTCAGAAAATTTTCAATCTATTTTTATAATATTATTTTGCTTTTGCTCTTTTTAAAAATCACCGGCGTTGATATGAAGTTGATTTTACTCTCAACCGGTTTCTTGACTCTTGCTATTGGTTTTGCGGCTCGTACACCAGTCTCTAATTTGATCAGCGGTATCTTTCTTGTCTTCGAGAGACCTTTTGTGGTGGGGGATGTGATTGAAGTCAATGATTATAAAGGTGAAGTCATTTCTTTAAATCTTTTGTCTCTGACTATGAGAACTCTTGATAACCTTATGGTTCGTATCCCTAACGAGCTTGTGATCTCAACTGCGGTCAGAAATGTCAGCTTTTTTCCGATCCGGCGATTAGAGATTCTCTATCTTTTATCGAACAAAGAAAGCCTTTCACGCCTGCAGGAAATATTTATGGAGACGGCTGAAAGAAATGAGCTGGCCCTTGATGAGCCTGAACCTTATTTTCATGTGACAAAATTCACTGAAAACGCCATTGAGGTGAGTTTTTTAGTTTGGTCCTCGGCGGATGATTTTTTTGTTTTCCAGTCTGAATTTCCCCAAGAGATTCATCGTGCGGTCAAGAAAAGTGGTATAGATAGTATTCGCACTTTAGTTGAGGTGGCTACACCTCTTGGCCCGGTTGAAAAGAAATGAAGGCTACAAAAAAAGACCGTGGCGAAGATATTTTTGACCAATACTTTAATTCTGTTTATGGCCCTCGATGGTCAGAGATCAAAAAATCCCTTTTGACCCATGATAAAAAAATCGCCCGAAGAAATCTTTTTTTCGAGGACTCAAGTTTTGATCCTCTTGAGTTTCAAGGCGTGGAACATAATAATTCTACCTTTGATTCTTTATTTGAAAACGAAAAACAAAAAGTGATTTATGATATCTCGGACGAGTTTGATCTCTCTGTTGCAAACACCAGCCTTCTGCCTTTTTACCGGATGGACCCAGCAAGCCTGTTTCCGGCCAAAGCTTTAGAAGTTAAAAATGGTGATATTGTTATTGACCTTTGTGCGGCCCCCGGCGGTAAAAGTCTGATCCTCATTGAAGATTTATTTCGTGCAAAAAGGGGATATGATCTTGAGGGAAGCTTTATTGCTAATGAACTCTCACCCAAACGTCGACACAGAATGATGTCTGTTTTTAAAAGATATTTACCCTACGAAATCAGAAAAAACATTCATATCAAATCCTATGATGCCTCTCGTGTTGGGTTAGAAAGAAAAGAGCATTTTGATCGCATTCTACTGGATGCACCTTGTTCTGGAGAACGGGGACTGCTTCATAAAAAAGAAGATCTTGCCCAGTGGAAAGAAAAAAGAACAAAAAGTTTTGCCATCCGACAATACTCTCTTTTATCTTCGGCATTTATGGCCTTAAAACCGGGTGGTCGTATTGTCTATAGCACTTGCTCTATATCTCCCCATGAAAATGACGGAGTCATAGCTAAGCTTCAAAAAAGAAAAAAAAATGAATTCAAAATCTCTGAAGGAATCCCCAACTTCGGCGAAAAAACTGAATACGGCACAATGTTCCTCCCCGACCAAGCCGGCTGGGGACCCATCTACTATTCTGTTATTGATAAACTGGATTAAAAAAACAAAAAAAGCTCAGCATATCTCCATAAAGAGACTTACTCAGAAAGATAAGGACCTTGACAAGAACCCGCTCGGAGATCACCAAAATAAGATCCAGAACGACTTCCATCACCCATAGATCGAGCCTTCTCTTGACACTGATATTGAGCATTAAACAAAGCCCGAGTACAATAATTATAAATATCTCTCTCAGACTCAGCCTGAAGACATAACTCTTGAGAAGCCTTGTTATGACTTGAAATCCGACCAATCACCAAATTGGTAGCAGTATGAGCACTGGAACCACTAGAAACTTGTATCATATCCGAATTATAAATGACACATTCACAGTAAATTTCCACCGTGGCTGAAGATTGGTCCTGAGCGGCTGAGAAGTTTGTAATTAATGAAAGCAATAAAGCAGTAATCATCATAAAGACCTCTTAACCCACCCATGAAACAAATATACGGGCACAACCCCTTTTTTTCAATGGCCCCTGTAAGACTTCCAAGTTTATCAAAACTTTAGACACTTCGTGGATCCGTTCTCTTTGTTTTAAAATTTCTTGGATTTGATGGTTTGGAAACTCGGGCTCCTGCCCTCGCTGGAGTCGCCTGCGGCGAGCGCATCCGCTCTCCAGAGGTTTCCAAACCATCAAATCCAAGAAATTTTAAAACAAAGAGAACGAATCCAGCTTTGTTAGGATTTCTTAAGATTGGGTTCTAGGCTTTTCAAAAAGAAATGGGGGTGCTATAGGGTTGGTTCATGAAAAATTGGGCTTTAGTTATTTCTCTTTTTATTGGGGTTTTGTTATTTTGTAGTTCGGGGGTTGCTGCGCGCAGGTCGTGTAGTGAAGTGTTTTCTAGTGTGGTTTTGGTGAGGTCTGTGGATTTGGGGTTTACCCAGAAGTTTATTGGGCATAAGTGGGCAGGGCATAAGATTTCAAAAATTTATGGGGATTTTAGGGAGCTTAAGGCGGGCGATTCTAAGCTGACTCGCTCGAGCTATGTATTGAACAAAACTTTTTCTGATCCGCTTTTGGCTATAAGGGATGTGAATGGTCAGATTCGATTGATTGATGATCATCATAAATTTTATGCGCTTTCGGCGTTTAAGGGCTTTAGGGCAAAAGG
This sequence comes from uncultured Pseudobdellovibrionaceae bacterium, assembly GCA_964388755.1. GTDB lineage: Bacteria > Bdellovibrionota > Bdellovibrionia > Bdellovibrionales > JAGQZY01 > JAGQZY01. Next base: position 3,184 of record CAYMBT010000083.1, read on the forward strand.
GTTTAAGCTTTATTTTAGGTTGGTTGATGACTATACCCAAAAAAATCCTAGGACCGGTCGAAAGTGGACAATGAGTGAGATGATCAGTGATATGACTAAAAAAAATCATCTGGTTTTTTTAAATACCACGGGCGCAAAAAATAAAATATTCCAAGAGATCCCGTCAAGAATTCAGGATATGCCTGATCTACCGACTCGAAGCTTGATCAGTTTTTTATTACTTTCTTTTGAGTTTCCATTGAAAGGGTCTGATTTTAAACCCATGATTCAGTTTTTATTCGCAAAGAAAATGAACCAGTATGATATTGAACCTTTTGTGGGCGAGCCTTTTAGTGAAAAAAATATTTTAAGGTTACGAGAAGAAATTAACAAATCAAAAGCTCTTATCGAATTTATGATGACCAATTTAAAACCGGACGATGGTTCTCAAAGGTATAAGGCGGTGAGTGAATATCTCACCACCCTTAAAGAAGCTCTTTTAAATTAAAGGGCTTCCCAGTCACCGTGTCCTGTGCTTTTAAAAAAGTGACAACCTGATTCTGTCACCGATTGAGTGTTTTGTTTATCATTGCTGGCATAACTGCGATAGGTCTCAATACACATATTGCGAGCTTGCTCTGCAGCCGCAGTCTGGCTTGAACCTTCTCCATACACTGTAGGAGGTTGTTTAGTCAGGTCCGAGAGAAATGTAGGGATATCGTCACTAAAGCCAAGGCAGTCACACTGTTCGGCTTTATAGGTCACCTTGTTTTGAGCAGCCTGAACTTTTGAGCTCACACCAAAAAATATAATGAGAGCCAGTATAAATTGAGAGCTTATAATTTTGTTTTGGTTTGAAGTTTTCATTTTCATTTTCCTTTTCTCATCATTTGAGGATCGTTTAAGTCAGGTTCATAATAAACGATCTCATCCATTGACTGTTTATTTTTCACAGGTTTTGAAAAGAAGTAAAAAAATGTGTTTAGGGGGTGGCGGTGATTGTCACTTTTGAGTCGAGAACAAAAATGCACGGTGAAGAGTGTTGAAGAATCAGACAGGCTAAAATTCAAAGACTGTCATAAAAGTTGACAGTCCTCTTTTTAGTTAAAAAATCTTTATTTTTTAAAGAAAATTTTTGGGGTTTTATTGCTCAGAAGTTTTAGGTTCTGAGTATTTTTGCAATTCTTCATAGCCTGGGAGAGACGATAAATCAGGGATGACCACTATATCTATTCGTCGGTTCAGGGCTTTACCCTGAGCTGTCTGATTCGAGCCCACAGGCTTGGTGTCAGCAAAACTGGCCGCACTGATCCGTTGGCTGGGCATTCCGGCATCAACCATGATTTTAAGAACTCTTAGGGCACGGCCTGAAGCGAGCTCCCAGTTTGATGGGAATTGTGAAGAACGAATAGGGACATTGTCTGTATGTCCTTCCACTTGAAATTGCTTATCAGGGATAGACACTAAAAGTTGAGCCACTTTTTTAACAGTCTCAGAACCTTTGGCAGATAAAGTCGATGAGCCTGACGAAAACAAAACATCACTAGGTAAAACAACAACCATACGACCGTCACGGATCATAATACTTAATTCTCCAGCATCAGTGAGGGTTTTAAAGCGAGCCACAAGCTTTCTAAATTCACTGAGTCGTTTTTCAATTTCTTTTTTTCTCTCGGAGGCCTCAGCTAAAGCGTCACGCATTTGTTGGATGGACTGGCTCATGTTTTTTCGGTTGGCGCTGGCGTCCACAAGTTTACGTTCAAATTCAGCGATCAAAGTTTCCAGTTCATTGATTTTACTTTGTGAGTCTTGGAAACTTTTTTGTAGTTTTTCGTGTTCAAGAGTCAGCTCATCATGCTTTGAAGCAGAAACACATCCTATTAAACTTAAAGTAAGAAGACTGGTTAAAAAAAGTTTTTCTAGGCTGAACATTGTAATATCCTCTTTGTAAGGTTGATTTTTCTATTAAGCTTTACGAATCGAACTCTGTCCAGTTCGGCCCCAACGTTTTGACTCAAAGCATTTCAAATCACACTCTCTAAGAAGTTGATTTTTTTAAAAGAGAGTTGGTTATTAAACTTTAGGTTTTTCAATTCTACCGTCGGGAAACTTTGCAAACCTTTGTGGATCATCACCATGGACCATATCACTTCGGCTCCAGCTCCATCCGCCAAACTGTGTTTTTTTATAATCTTCGATGGTTTGCACAATCTCTTCTCGAGAGTTCATCACAAAAGGTCCGTATTGCACAATGGGCTCGTTCATGGGCCGAGCTTGCAGAATTAAAAATTCCATTGGGACAGAGCCGGTGTTTTTAATTTCTGTGTCCATCTCTCCGTTAAAGAAGGCACCTGTGCGTCCATTCATTTTTTCACCATTCACCTCAAAGGATGTTGCAGAAAAGAAATACAGTGATCGGTGGGTGGGGCCAGAACTTTTAGGAATTAAAAAACGGGTTGAGGCTTTCATTTCTACCAAAAGAATCTGAACTTCATTGTTATGATCAGCGGCCCAACTGTCAGGCGGTGGTTGAAGAGATTTTTTATTTTCAAAACTGCCGGCGATCAATTGAACTTTAACTTTTCCATTCTCCAGTTCAAGCTGGGGGATTTGATCGGCCCAAAACATGGTAAAATGGGGTTGAACCATTTTTGACTTTTTGGCTAGGTTCAGCCAAATTTGAAATAGCTCTAAACGATTATCTTTGTCTTGATTCAGTAGGGGAAACATCTCAGAGTGCTGTACACCGTGGCCTGCGGTCATCCACTGCACGTCACCTTGGCCGTATCGTCCACTGGCTCCCATAGAATCGGCATGATCCACAAGTCCCTTTCTAACAATGGTGATGGTTTCAAATCCGCGATGGGGATGGGCCGGGAAACCTGGGACCTCCTCGCCATGGTACATACGAAAGCCGTCTTTGACTTCAAAATCCTGACCCATATTACGACCACTGAGTTTGCTTTTATCAACTCCCAAGTTTTGAGTGGCGACAGGATAAAGGTCATCATGGTGAACACAAAATAAAAAAGGCTCTTGCACAGGCCATTGAAAATCGATGGGAAATTTTTCTTTCATAACTTCTCCTTGAGGGCTCAAAGATTTTGGCGAAAATCTTCTGAGATAATAAAAAAAAGAAGAGCCAGAACCAAGCACAACCAATAGACTGAGTAAAATACGTCGACGAATACTAAAAAACATTAGCTTTTAACCGCGCCTTCAAAGGCAGAATCGTTTGGATTTGAAATCAGGGTTATCCTTCGTACTGTTTCCACGTTGAAATCCTTTAAGTGTGTCAGCCAAAGAGGCCTTGCCCATCAGTATAATATTAAAGATAACAAGAGGATACAGCCTTAAACCTGTACATATATAGAACCCCGCATAATTAACATTACTTATGGGACCTATTCAGTATTATTTCTTGACCAATGGGATAGCCGTTGTCTAGAACCTAGTCCATCAACGGCATCCGGGGGGGCGCATGGTTCGATTCTTTAATCTCATTTCTATATCTGTTTTAATCTCTTTATCCTCACAATGGGCTTGGTCACAAGAGTCTCAGTGTATCCAAAAAGATGATTTGACTCAAATTTCTGAGAACTTTGTTCAGTTTCAAAGCTTTATTGGCGAAGCCCAAGAGTATTGTGCTGAAGAACTCACAGAGGATTGGCTTAAGGTTCTTCAATCCCTGGTGGCCCTTAAAAATTCTAAAGCCCTAGAGCCTGATTTTGATCCGGCTGATGCTTTGACCCTTAAAGCCGTCTCTGAGAACGATTGGTGGGCTTACTTTGTTAACCGAGCGAGCACAATTACAATCCCTGCCAGCTGCCCAGAAGGGGCTGCCGCTTATGTTATGCCGATGTTTATGCCAGGCACGATATTTTTATGTCGTCCCTTCTTTGAAGCCAGCAAATTTAGCCAAGCCAGTATCATGATGCATGAAGTTCGACACTTTGATGGTCATAGCCACGTCACTTGTACCCGTGGATTAGATAAAGGAAGTCGTGGTGCCTGTGACCCCGATATTCTTAACAAAGGTTCTTATGCTATTTCCGTTCAAACTTTAGTGGCCCTTGCCAGATCACCCGAAATTGAAAGTGCTGATAAACTTCTTCTTGAATCAGAAGCTTTATTTACTGCTTTTAATCGTTTTAATACAGCTCCCCAGGTCCGTATGCGCGACATGATGGTATTAGCTAGCGATCAAGGTGAAGTTTTTGAATGGGAACTTAAAAAAGCAGAAATGAGATCCATTGCAACACTCAAAGAGCCAGCCGTTGTACTTAACAGTTACGACAACCTGACAATTTACCCACTGGATCCCACTGTGAATGCCTATCGAACAGATCGAATGGCCATTAATCCCATCGAAAGCATAGGTCTTTTTGCCAATTCATATAATGCTGAAGCCATCACTGAAAAAGAAAAGTACACCAGTATCTCTTATTTAGGTGTTGGTGGATTACTCAAAGAAAATAGCCTTATCACTTTATGCGGTAATTCTACAGAACTACTGAATCAAGACCTTACTGAACAAGGTTTATTTCGTTCTATCATCAGTCTGTCTTTAGACTCTAGTGATTTAGATCGAGTTTCTGCTCTCGTTTCTGATGATGGTGGTATTTACTCTTACCAGTGCGATCCTACCAATGATCAAAAAGTGATTTTGACCCAAGAAGCTGGCATTGCCTTGTCTTCAGAGCTGGCGCAAAACTTGGTAGAGAGTTTTGGACTTGGTGGAAGTCAGTATGGTGTTCTTAACGATGGACGTTTAGTAGAATTGACCCTTAATAATCAGGTGTTTGAGTCCACTGACGTTGTTTTACCCATCGAAAACCAAAAGTGGGTCAGTGCTACTCCGATGAGTTTGCCTGAACTATTTAATCAATGAGAAGCCTTAAATCCATAACCATGTCTTTACTGTCGGTGACAATATTGATTGGGTTAACAAAATGGTATTTTTCGGCCGATGAGTCTGGGTCTCAAAAAACAGACACAACAATCTTAGACTCTAGCCTTCCCAAAGATGATCATGATCACAATCATGATCATTCTTCACTCATGGTTGATCAAAAAAAGAACCTCAATACCAACGTTGATAGTAAAGAAGAAACTGGTACAGCCGCAAAAATTGAATTGGTTAACCGCGAAGAAGTTCAAGAAATCTTAGCCATGGCTCAAGATTACCCCCATTCAAAAAGTGCATTGATCAATCATATTTTAGAAAAAGATCCCTACGAACAGCTTGGTCAAGAAGTGAAACCCCATAGTTTGGACGAAATTAAACAAAGACAAAAAGGGGCGTTAAAAATCATCGCCCTTCGGGTCATTGTTGAAAATGAAAAAGATAAGGCCACTTTACTCAGAGATTTGACAGAGCTTAAAGGCCGATTGACGGATCCAACACTCAAAGCCATTACCCAAGCGGTGCATGATTCGGCTAGCAAGGATCGGCCATTTTTTGAAGACTTCCCTAAAGCGGTTTCCCGCCTAGGGTTCTAAAACAATTTATTGAGTCAGAAATAATGGTTCTCTCTCTGGTGAGCAAAGCAAGATGTCTTTAGCTAAGTCCAATTGAAATGAAGATACAAAGGGCCTGGCATAGCGATCATCCTGGGAAAGTTTATCGCGGTAGACATGGTGACTGAGTTCTTGATTTTCAAGACATTTTTTAAGCTCTTGAATTTCGGAGGGTCTATTTTGAACCCACTCTTTATTTTCAAAAACAAGGCTGCCAAAAGATTTTTCTTCAGCCGTCACATAATCAGGATCAAAAGCGATCTCTTCACCATCATTAGAAAAATGAAAGTCGGGTACAATTCCATACTGCTGTGGTGAGCGTCCGCTGGGAAGAGTGTAGATTGCGGTAGTTGAACCGAGAACAAGGGGGCTACTTCCCCTTTTAAAATTGGTGGGAAAGTGAGGTTCGTAAGTCTGAACTGTACCTTTACCAATGGTGCGTTCGCCAACAACCCAGCCGCGTTTCATCTCTTGTATGACTCCTGCAAAGATCTCGGAGGCGCTGGCAGATCCACCATTCACTAGAACAATGACTTCTTTATTATAGTTAAAAGCTTCACCTTGGCTTGTTCTTAGGTAACCTTCTCGTCGAAAGCGATGGTTGACTCTTTGACGGTCTTTGAAAATCTCACCTTTGTTGACTGCAATTTCACCCACTATGGGTGATGAGGACGAGATCAAAGTATCAAGCATACAAGAAACAGCATCAAGACTGCCACCAGGGTTGCCACGAAGGTCAACAATGAGGCCAATACTGTCTGGGTTCATTAAATCTTTAATTTGTAGATCAAGAAACTGCTCACACAAATCCTGTCCCTGTGGGGCAGAGAAGCTACTTAATGGAATATAAAGAGCTTGAGGACCGGAAGATTCAGTGTCTGTAGTATTACAGATTTCAGAGAGAGGATCTTTTGAGTTAAGGCTAATAAAGTGAGAGTCTTTAACCCAATCAGGGAAAACAGTTATTGGTCCGCGTTCCACAGAAATATTTTTAACTTGATTCTCGCAGATACTATGGACCTCAAGTTCAACTTTTGTCCCAGCCGGTCCTTTAATGAGTTCAACTGCTTCAGATAAACTGATGTCTTTGACTAAAGTTCCATCCACCGAAATCAAAAGGTCTCCAGTTCTAAGACCAAAAAGCTCAGCCGGCGAAAAATCCATGGGATCAAAAGCAATCAAGTTTTTATAGTCTGATTCAGTTGTGGAGTACTTAAAAACAGAGGCACCAATGCCAAAAAAGTTATTCGGCTTTGGATACATCTCTTCTCGTGGTTTAAAAGCAGAACGAGGATCGTAAGCCTCTCGAATAAATGTGGAGTAGGTATTACCAGCAATGTAGGCAATGTCAGTTAAAGGTGCCTCTTTTTCAATAATTTGGCGAGCCTCTAAAAGCACAGATCTCAATTCATCGATCAAGCCTGATTGGTAAGCCAGTCTGAAGTTTTCACGAATTTGTTTTTCGTAGGCGTAATATTCATCATTGGTTTCAAATTTTAAATTAGGATCAAGAGGACGGATAACAAGCTTTTTGTTTTCGGCATCAAAGACTACTATTTTTTTATTTTCTTCAAGAAGACCTAGCATATTACTGACTGCCATCAGGCAAGCGGAATATAAACTCTCTGAAGACAAACAAGATGTCACATTAAAATCGGACTCTGTATAAAGACTTTCTAAATCATAGCCCGTGCGATGCCACGATTCTTTAATCTCGTGAGTATCAGCAAAAGTAAAATTGAAGGTGAATAAAAATACGAAAAACGACCCAAACAGACCCATAAAACTCCCAATATCCCGTTATATTGAAGACCCCAAATGAAAGTTTTTTTTATGGTTTTTTAAGTCGTAAAAAAGGCTTTCATGTCATCAATGTCTGTAACCTAGCATCATCATTTGATTATTTTAAGAGGCCTTGCAAATTCTACAAGAATCCTCGTTCTTTCAACACTTTTTCGGGGTTCTTTACGTTTTTTAGTTATTTTTTGAAGCGATTCTTATGTTTTGAGAAC
>CAYMBT010000084.1:0-10583 GCA_964388755.1 uncultured Pseudobdellovibrionaceae bacterium
AGCTTTTAATCTCTTTTTTGTGGGTAAGCCAACTCCGGCTGACTCGGTGATTGATCAGTTTGAACTATTAGTTAAATCTGAACCCAACGCAAATACAACGGAAGGTTTAGCCCAAGGCTGGAGAAATTTAATTCTGGCTCTTTGCTTAAGCCCCCATTGGCAGGTTTTATGAAAATCATCATTATTTTACTTTCAACTTTATTGTTATCACAAAATAGTTGGGCTCAAACTTATCGTATTGTTTCGCTTCTTAATCAAGATGCATTAATGTCGGGTCGTTTTTTACCATTTAAGGTTTATAATGATCAAAATCAATTGATGACTCTTAAAGAGGTTGAATTGACAGGGAGTTGTCAAACCATGATTGATCCCCATCGTCCCAGTATTTTTCATATTTACTGTGAGGATGCAGCCATTGTCTCTGTCAAAGCAATGATCATTGAAGATGACGTACAAATTGCACTGAACAATCTTGAGGTCAAAAAGCTATCAATTATCACCCGTGAACCTAAACCAGTCGTTGATCCTTATTTAGCAGGCCGAACAATTTACACCAACAATTGTATCAGCTGCCATCGATCGACACCTATTTCTAAGCCACAAACCGCAGCCAGTGTGCGAGCGGCTTTGAATCGAGCACCCATGAGTACAGCGGGGCTTAATACACTTTATAATTCTGATGATGAAAAAATAAATGCGATCGTACTCTTTATCAACGAGGCACTGTGATGAAAATTGTGATCATTTTAAACTTAGTACTGATATCAATCTCTTTAGCTGTTTATCAAAACTGTTCACCAGTGACCAGCGTTCAAGGAGAGCAAACTTCAAGCCTTAACTTGCAAAGCCTCTACCCCTATGATGAAACATCAGTTTACTTTGATGACATACAACTTGTAGGTAAAGATTTAGCAGGTGGAATCTGGAACTATCAATTTGCAGCCTCGATCGTTAAAATAGATGCTGAAGATCAGTTGGTGGATGTGGATTTTCTGGTTTATAACTCTGCTGATGAACTGGTTTGTCCCAGACTCACAGAGACCGTTAACCGCAGCAATAATCATATTAATTTTTTGACCTGCGAATCAGCTCAAGATCTTAAACTGATTAAAATCGTTGTCCAAGCGGCCGATCAAGGGCAGCCGAAACAAACAATTCGCACCCATATTTTAAAACTCTAGAGTAAAAAAAGATTAAAGATTCACGGTATAATAATAAATTAAGTAGAAATGGTAGAAAGTTAAAAGATGAAAAAAAGAACTAGAGATTCTAAAAAAATATCTTCTGAATTTTAAAACCATATATTTGAAATAAAGGAACTTAATCTAAAAGTTGGGTTTTTATTTTTTTCATGAGACGAGCTTCCATTTGACGAACAGCCTCTCGACTCACACCCCATTCCGATCCGATCTCTTGCAGCTTAAGGGGCTCTTCGCTCAGAAGTCTTTTTTCTAAGATGTAAACTTCTTTTTCATTAAGATCATGGCGTACTTTTTCTATGGCCTCGTGAAGTTGGCTCAGGGTTTCGTTTTCAATCAATAGATCATCGGTCGCTGTTTCATCAATGGATTCAAAATCAAGAAGGCTGCCGCCGGACTCATCGTCGCCGAGGGGTTGATCAAGGCTTAAGTCTTTACTGGACATTCTGTTTTCCATTAAATTCACTTCTTTTTCTGTGACCCCTAGTCGGTCACTGAGAAGGGCGACTGTGGGCTCTAAACCCAGTTGATCAATTTTTGCTTTTTCTTTTTCTAGATTATAGAAAAGTTTTCTTTGATTGTGAGTCGTTCCAATTTTGACCATAGAATGTTGTTTCATCAGGTAGTCTTGGATGTAACCTTTGATCCACCAAACTGCATAGGTAATAAGGCGAGCTCCCTTATAGGGATTAAACTCTGCATGCATAAGACCCACATTACCCTCTTGAATAAGGTCTATGAGTTTTGATCCAAACTGGGAATACTCAGCCGCCACCTTAACCACAAAACGAAGATTTGAAGTCACAAGGATTTCGGCATCTTTGGGATCTTTTTTTTCAAAATAACGTTCAGCAATTTTCATTTCTTCTTCTTTAGAAAGAAGGGGGTACTTTCGAATGGCCTCTAAGTAAAAGCTCAAACCATCACTCAAGGCCGGGAGTGGTTTATTGACAAGACTCTTGGTATCAGTTTCTACAACTTCAGCGATATGTTTTGTGGAAGTATTTGGTTCAACCACTTCAGCAATTCGGCGAAGATCCTTCACCTCTTGGGTGGAGGTAGAAACTTTTTTTAAAACTTTCTTTTTCTTTGGCGAAGCGGTTGCTTTTTTCTTCAAAGAGGATGTTTTTTTATTCTTTTTTGGAGATGTGATTAATGGCTTAGCCTTGGATGAGGATTTCTTTTTAACAGTTTTTTTGGTCTCAGGCTTGAGAGCTTGGGTTTTCACTTTCTTTGACTGCAGAGTCTTTTTTTTCAGTGTGGCCAATAAAGAGTCCGATTAAGCTAGAATCTTTGAGAGTTTCTTTTCGATGGTGGATTTAACCTGTCCTTTAAAAGCTGAAAGCATCAACGGAAGATCAACAATTATAGAAACTTCGCTTTTAGTGCCCGTTTCTTTAACATTCATCTCTGCAGAAAACCTTGAACCTTTAATGGCCCCCGTTTTTTGCCCCTCATTAAAGGTGCACTGGATACTGCTATCAATTTTGCGAAGACCTTCGTCGGTTTCTAGAAGGTTTTTAACCTTTTCAAAGGTATTTTGGGCATCAAGGGGGGATGAATAATCAATGTTCACTTTAGGCATGGTCAAGAAGATAGAATGAATAGGTTGTTTTGTCCATAAAAACTGATATTTATAAGGATTCTTAAGGGGTATGACATGGCCTTCGTTAGCGAAATCAAAAGAACCCACTACTGTGGAGACTTAACCGAAAAACACAAAGACCAGACTCTGGTTTTAATGGGCTGGGTCAATAACCGACGTGATCACGGGGGCCTGGTTTTTGTTGACCTCAGAGACCGTCAGGGTCTTGTGCAAATTGTACTTGATCCCTCGCTCGAGAAAACGGCCAATGCTAAAAAAGTCAGAAACGAATACGTCATTGCCATTAAGGGTCAAGTTCGTCTGCGCCCTCAAGGAATGATCAACGAAAAAATGAAGACCGGCCAAATCGAAGTCATCGTCGAAGAGTGCGAAATCCTCTCTGAAGCCGAAACACCGCCCTTTGTCATCGGTGACAGCAATGTTTCTGAAGCCGTTCGCCTTAAATACCGCTATCTTTCTTTAAGAAGTCCCGAGCTTCAGCGCTGCCTTCGCCTTCGCCACGAAGTCACCAAAATTGTCCGCGATGCCCTGACAGAAGAAGGTTTTTGGGAAGTGGAAACCCCCATTCTTTATAAAAGCACGCCCGAAGGTGCACGGGATTACCTTGTCCCATCTCGGGTGAACCAAGGTCAATTTTATGCCCTTCCCCAAAGTCCACAAACATTAAAGCAACTTTTAATGGTTGGTGGAATGGATCGCTATTTTCAAATTGCCCGCTGTTTTCGTGACGAAGATTTAAGGGCCGACCGCCAACCGGAATTCTCTCAGATCGATATTGAAATGAGTTTTGTCGACGAAGACGATGTCCGTGCGGTCAACGAAAAGCTACTCAGAACCCTGTGGAAAAAAGTCAAAGGTGTGGATGTAGGAGAAATTCCGACCATCGATTACAACCTAGCCATGAATAAATACGGCTCTGATAAACCTGACCTCAGAAACCCTTTGGAAATCATTGATTGCTCTGACCTTGTCAAAAATAGCGGCTTCAAAGTTTTTGATTCTTGTTTACAAAGTGGGGGAGTAGTTCGAGCCCTTGGCCTTCCCACAACAGAAGTTGTTTCTCGCTCACAAATTGATAAGTGGATAAAAATTGTTAATGGTGATGGCGCCGGCGGAATTGTTTGGATCAAAAAAGAAAATGGTGAATTTCTATCCCCAGTTAATAAATTTTTATCCCAAGAACTTTTAGGCCAAATTTACTCTCGCGTTTGCCCAAGTGGGACGGGCGTTGCTCTGATGATTTCAGACACGCTGGCTGTTGTCAGCCGAGCTCTGGGGCACCTTCGTAACGTATTAGGCGAGCAGTATAAGTTGATCGACACCACAAAAGATCAGTTCTGCTGGGTGGTTAACTTTCCACTTCTCGAGTTTGACGACAAAGAAAAACGCTGGGTCGCTTGCCATCATCCCTTTACCGCACCTAAAGATGAACATATCGAAAGGCTTAAATCCGGCCAAAACTCTGAACTTCATGGAGTCCAAGCCAAAGCTTACGACCTTGTTTGTAACGGTAACGAGCTTGCTGGCGGCAGTATTCGTATCCATCGCCAAGAGATCCAAAGTGCCATGTTCCGCGCCCTCGGTTTAGGCGACGAACAAGCTAAACAAAAATTTGGTTACTTTGTCGAAGCTCTGACTTACGGCACTCCTCCCCATGGCGGAATCGCCTGGGGCCTTGATCGCCTCGTCATGATATTAGCGGGGACTGATGCCATCCGTGATGTGATCGCATATCCCAAAACTGCAAAAGCCCAATGTCTGATGTCAGAAACCCCTTCGACCGTTGATCCTCATCAACTTCTCGAACTGGGCATTTCCGTTAACAAAAATCTTTAGATTTTTTTGATGGGTTCGCATTGTTGTACATTGCTCGCGTTTTCTTAAGCTATTGTCCTTTAAAATCAGGCGCGGGGTCCTCCCTCGCCGACATCGCGGCTAAAGCCGCGAACGCGTCACGCTTGTCGGAGGCCTGATATTAAAGGACAATAGCTTAAGAAAACGCCAACAAAGACAAGAGGCAATGCTCTTTTAAAAAAGTCCTTGAAAATTTTTGTTTGAGCCAACAAATTTTTTCATTTTCACAAAAAAAACAAACAAAGGTGAGTGTAAGTGCTTGTCAACCGATGTTGTAGAGCGATTGCACAGCTAAAAAGAAAATGGCTCGTATCAATTGAAAAGTGAAATTCATAACTTTAATGAATTGTTTAACTTTTTTATATCTTAGATAAGACTTTTGAAATTTTCATTTTTGTTTTTTATCTCTTTTTTTGTTTTCGCTTTTTTTTATTTTTTATTTTTTATTTTTATTTTTATTTTGTTTTTGATTTTTTTGCGGCGTTTGTTGTTTGCCGGTTGTGTTTTCTCAAGTTCTTCTCTTATAAAATCAGACTCCGACAAGCGTGACGCGTTCGCAGCTTTAGCTGCGATGTCGGCCAGGCAGGATGCCGTGTCTGATTTTATAAGAGAAGAACTTGAGAAAACACTTTCGTAAGCAAGAAAAAAGCAAAACCAAAAGATCTAAAAAAGAAAGAGATCTCAAACTAAGATCTCTGAAAAAAAAGTTAGACGGTGAAGTCGACGTAGCTGCCTTTTGGAACTTCGTCAGAAGTGGAATTCTCAGGGTTAAGACGTTCTTTTTCGACCAGGGCTATGGCATTGTCTTTGGACGATGCGATTTGCAGATCACTGTAAAAGTTTTCTCGATCATCGTTGTTTATAAAAGTGGCCTCTTGTTGAGGTAAATTGATGGGTGTTTCAATTTGTTCTAGGTTCATAACAAGATCACTTTCAATATTATTGATGGGGGTAGCGTTACTTTTTTGCAAAAATAGATTTCGATCGATGCGTGTTTGGGTGCGAATCTCACGATCACTGCTTTGCTCTCGATGGGCTTTAAGCGCTCTTTCAACGGCCGAGCGATGACCTTTGTGTGTGATTGCTCGATCAGCGAAAGTCCTTGCTGTGGCATTACCATTTACTTTATCCATAAAGTCCCCCCTTCCATGGGTTACATCAACTGATCGGATGAACTGTCTCAAAATGAACTCGACTTTAGGTCTGATTTATCATTATTAAACAAAATCAGACGGCTTTAATGGTCTTTAGTCCTTTAATTTCCTCTAGCAAGACCCCAAAACTCTCAACAGAACCGATGCGATAAATTTCTTTTATCCCTTTTTCAAGTCGGTTGGCTTTGAGAACAACAATGTATTTGAGGCTCATTTGAATCAGCTGCCGGATCGAATGAAGACTCCACTGAGGAGCGCCCATTTGAATTAGCATCTCTAATCTTAAAAGAGCTTGATGGGCTGACTCTGCATGCAGGGTTCCCATAGATCCAGAGTGACCTGTCGCTAAAGCTTGCAAAAGATCTTTGGCTTCGCCCCCTCGAACTTCACCGACAACAATACGATCAGGGCGCATCCTTAAGCTTTGCTTTAGTAGTTCTGTGAGGTTAATGACTTTGAGTGTGTCAGGGCACACTTCGCGCGAAAGAAGTTTACAGACCATCGGGTGATCCTGTGAAATCTCATCGGTATCTTCGATACAGACAATCCTCTCTAGCGGGGAGACCCGAGCTATAACAGAATTAAGAAAGGTGGTTTTACCAGAACCAGTGGGGCCCACAATCAGTATGTTGGCTCGATCAGCAATCATTTGATCGATCAGTTCAGCCTGATGGGGGCTCATAAAATTCGACACAGTGAGATCTTGCCAGTTCAATGTTAAAGTTCTTTTTTTTCTGAGCGTTATAATCGGTTTCTCAACGATAGGTGGTATCACCATATGAAGACGAAAGTTTTTAAAGGAACCACTGGCAAAAGGCTCGTTTTGATTGATCAGTATGCCTGAGACTTTAATCAAGCGATTTAAAAACTGATTAAAAGACCTTGGGGATAAAAAAGAATCGCAATTTTCTTTCATGCCTTGAGAGTCTTCAAAGTATATTTTTTCTGAACCTTGAATAATAATTTCAAATAAATCATCTCGCTCTAAAAGTTCTTGCAAGGGTCCCCAAGAAAAAAGTTCGTTATTAACCCTTTGCTTTTCCATTTCACTGAGATTCAAACACTTCTCATTGACCAGTTTTTTAAACTGATCATCAGAGTTTCTTTGTATTAATTGACGATCAAGCTCGCTTAAAGGGGTGTACTCATTATAAATATTTTCGATCAGAGTTGATAAATCAGAGTGGGCTAAAGTTCTCAAATCATTGCTCCCAGTCCGATTCATGTTGATAGAGCTTAGGCACTAAAATAAAAACCAGTTCCAGTTCGTTATTATAAATTTGCCCGTTTGAAAATAGCGGTTTAAATATTGGAATCTGTTGTAACCAAGGTAGTCCACTTTGGTTATCGCCGTGATCTTTTTGAAAAAAGCCAGAAAGCAGTATGGGGCTGAGTTTTTTCATATTGATCTCTGTTTTGACTTGGCTTTGAATGAGGGCTGGGACTCCTTCAGAACTTAAACTTTGATCCAAAGTCGAAAGCCTCAGGTGGATATCTAACTTTAAATGTTTAAGGGCATTGACTGTTGGTTTTGCTTTTATAAACAAACCATACTGTTTCCACTGAACATTATTATTAAATTGGGTGCTGGTCCTAATGGGGAATTCTCCCCCAGAATGAAACTCTCCAAAAGAACCCGACTGTGTGAGAAGTGTTGGTGAGGCTAGTAATTGACCATGACCTGAAGTCTCAAGGGCCTTTAAAGAAATTTGCAGAGTATCCAAACTCATGGGTTCTCGGGGGATGAGTGAAGCTGAGAACTGCGAGGGCCACTGAACACCCCATTCGCGCATAAAAGATTTTTTGACATGGGCCAGATAGACTTGGATTTTGACCATGGGTTTTTGGCTGACATTTTTTGTGTCTACAAAAGTTTGAATTCCAAAGGGGTTAAGCTGTTCTTTAAAGCGCGAAAGGTGACTACGATGCTCAGGTGAGATACCCATCTTCCAGTGGGGTGTAAAGCTGAGGTGACCCATCATTAAATTATTTTTTTCTAAAAGGTTTGTAACATAAGAGTTGATTTCTTTGGCTAGGGCGTCAGAAACCTGCATACGGTTTTGCCATAGCACTTCAGAGAACTTGTCGTCCTCAAGACTTTTGAGATCCTTAAGTCGCAGCAGTCTTCCGCCCATAACCACTTGGGTTGTATTTAATTGTAGTTTTGGCCCTCTTTTACCCCGAATCCAAACCTTTAAGTTTTTAAAAGTATGACGGCCTTTTTGGTCAACCACGGTGAACTTTATTTTTTTCGACCCAATTTTGACCTCGGTCTGACCACGTTTTTTGCCACTGAATAAAATACTTTCACCTTGGTCTACAAAGCTTAAGATTCCTTTTTTTTCAAACACAATACTGTCGTCTTTTTTAAGGGGAATGCTGAGGGTTTCGCCGATTCCAAGGTGGTGCTCGGGGCTTGCCATCAATTGAAAGAAAAGAAGAGTGAGGTAAATCATAGACACCGACTGTGAGCAAAACTAAAGCAAGTCTCAAACAGGGTTTAAATGGCTGAAGATATGTTTATTGACGAACTAGAGTAATCAATTCTCGGACCTTTTCAGCTATTTAGCCTTTCTTTGCTGGGGACGGGTTTGTTCAAAAACAACTGATCTGTGGTTGGGGTCAATAAGTATCCCACCGAAAAAGACTTCAGTCGCCGAGCCTCCCTTAAGTGAAAGGGCTTCATTTTTTTTAGACTCTGCGCAGGTAAAAAAAATGGGGGCTGCATTTTTTTCTATCTTTTTATAAAAATCGGATGCAATTTTGGGTTTGTAAGGGTCTCCATGATTTCATAGCTGTATTCTCTTGATAAAAAAAACTCAATTTAGGTAATGAATTGAGTTTATAAATTTACGGGGTTTAAATGATACTTTCCCACCTACGTATTCAGTGGATATCTGACACTAAAGGTTACGGTTTATTTGCAGCCAAAAAAATTCCTAAGGGAACCATGACATTTATTCAAGACCCCTTGGACATCGTCATCACGCCCGATCAATTTAAAAAACAAGATTCGACGATAAAAAACTTGGTGGACCGTTTTTCTTACGAGGGGCCCGATGGTTCACGAATAATCAGTTGGGATTTTGGCAAATACATGAATCATTGCTGCTTCTCTAACACTCTTACGACGGGTTATGGTTTTGAAATTGCCATAAGAGACATCGAAGAAGGTGAAGAGGTCACCGATGATTACCGAATCTTCA
This sequence comes from uncultured Pseudobdellovibrionaceae bacterium, assembly GCA_964388755.1. Taxonomy (GTDB): domain Bacteria; phylum Bdellovibrionota; class Bdellovibrionia; order Bdellovibrionales; family JAGQZY01; genus JAGQZY01. The sequence continues at coordinate 9,020 of CAYMBT010000084.1, forward strand.
CTACAGAACATCAACTTTTTATGAACTGCGAAAAAAGTAACTGTGAAGGCTCACTTAATATTCAAAACAACGAAGGGCTTGTCTCTCGCTGGGACAATGATGTTGAAAATGCACTCAAAGAGTTTTTAAATGTCAGGCAAGAGCTTCTTCACTTTATGCCACCGAAGTCTTTAAAAAGCATAGAAAACTATATTAAAGGCAAAGAGAAGTACCTTTCTGTCCGTCACCAACTTCCACCAAGCCCACAGCAGATGCTAAAGGTCTTACAGAAGTAATTTTAAAGATTTAATTCTTAGGAAGTTTGAGAGTGATCTTAAAACTTTTATTTTTTGTTTCTATATCAATGGCACCAGAAAACAGATTCACTATGGTTTGTATCACAGCAAGCCCGAGCCCCGTTCCTTTTGTATGATTTAAAATTTTCTCTGAAGTCTTAAATGGACTTAATAGCTCTTTAGCGGTTGCGATGACTTCTTGACCCACCGGGTTTTGGCTTTCAAGGGTCCAATGATCTTTATTTTCTTTAAGACTGATGCTGATTTCTGAATCTGGCAAAGAGTGAGTGAGGTTGTTGTGTATCAGTTTTTTAAGGACGATCTCAATATACTGTCGATTAACCTGTTGATGAAAAGGTTTTGAAGGTTGTATTTTAAGTTTTAGTTTTTTGCCTGAAAAGTTTTTTTCTAGGTCGTTCCAAAGAGTCTCAATCATTTTGACCATGTCAATGTCTTCAAGATGGGGCTGAAGGGCAGCGGTTTTGAGTCGGGTGATTAAAAGAGTATCATTGATGAGATCCTGTAACCTTTGGGTGTTTTTATTAATTTTTTCAACAAAAAGCTTCTGCTCTGGAGAGAGTTTTTCTTCGCTCAGTAGTTGTGTGAAGCTAGTGATGGCCGTCAGCGGGGTTTTTAGTTCATGGTTAACTAGCAACATAAAGTCCGTTTTCAGTTGATCAAGACTTTCTAGTTCTTGATTGGCTTTTTGTAGCTCTTCATTTTGTGTTCGAATGGTTTGTTTCATCTCAAAAACTTCAAGGGCCTGGTTGACGATGGATAAAAACTCATCGGGGTCCCAAGGTTTTGTAATATAGCGATAAATCTGTCCTTGATTGATGGCGCCGATGACGGATTCAAGATCGGTGTAACCGGTGAGCAGTACTCTTATGGCATCAGGCTGCATAATTTTGGCGCGAGCAAAGAATTCGACACCTGTCATATTGGGCATTTTTTGATCGCTAATAATTAAAGAGAACTGATTGTTTTCAAGACTTTTAAGGCCAATTTCGCCAGAGAGGGCAGTGACCACATGATTGTTTTTTCTCAGCAGTCTTTCAAGGGCCTCTAGGTTGTGAGTCTCGTCGTCAATACAAAGTATCTGATGTTTCATTGGTTTATTTTCACTGAAAGTTTCAGGAAAGGCAAAGATTGAAATGACAGGTCCACGTCTCAAAAAAGATTGGTATGTGAGATCCTTTTTTTAAATGTGTTCTTTGACCCATTCGAATTTATGGACACGGTAAAGACAGTGTCTCTGGCGAGATTAAAGGAAACATTCTTTAGTCATA
>CAYMBT010000085.1:0-10541 GCA_964388755.1 uncultured Pseudobdellovibrionaceae bacterium
ATTCGTTTTGTGTCAGCGTTATTGTTTTCATATTGATCCTACATTCTAAAGACACCCTGCTGGGCATCTCCCCACTTTTTATTGAGTGATGCTTTTAAACCAAGAGCCAAAACCATTCGAGTGTCTTTAGGGTCGATAATTCCATCATCCCAAAGACGAGCCGTCGAATAATAGGCTGAACTTTCTTTTTCGTATTTATCAAGAATTGGTTTTTTAAATTCGTTTTGTTCTATGATGCTCATCTCTTTATTTTGCATGGCCATTTGATCCATCTTCACAGTGCAAAGAACATTGGCGGCCTGCTCTCCGCCCATGACCGAAATTTTAGCATTAGGCCACATCCAAAGTTGTCTAGGACTAAAAGCACGTCCACACATGCCGTAATTTCCAGCTCCGTAAGAGCCACCAATCACAACCGTAAACTTGGGAACTCGAGCATTACTGACAGCCATCACCATTTTTGCACCATGTTTGGCAATCCCCTCGTTTTCATACTTTTTTCCAACCATAAAGCCGGTAATGTTTTGTAGAAAAATAAGGGGGATTTTTCGCTGTTCACAAAGTTCAATAAAATGGGTGGCTTTAAGAGCTGATTCACTAAAAAGAACTCCATTGTTGGCAATAATTCCAACAGGCATTCCCCAAACTTTAGAAAAACCAGTGACAAGGGTATTACCGTAACCGGATTTGAATTCATGCATGCGACTGCCATCCACAATTCGTGCAATCACTTCGCGAACATCAAATTGCATTCTAGGATCAGCAGGGATTACTCCATATAATTCTTCGGCATCATAAATGGGATCTTCGGGTTGACTGACTTCAAGGGTTTCTTGTTGTTTGTGATTAAGGTGTTCCACAATATTTCGCGCAATCAGTAAAGCTTCTTCGTCATTCTCTGCAAAGTGATCTGTGACACCTGATGTATAACTGTGAACGGCGGCACCACCCAACTCTTCAGCAGTCACTGACTCACCGGTGGCCGCCTTAACAAGTGGTGGCCCCCCTAAGAATATTGTGCCGTTACCTTTGACTATGACATTTTCATCGCTCATGGCTGGCACATAAGCGCCACCGGCTGTGCAACTTCCCATGACGATGGCGATTTGGGGAATATTCTGAGCCGACATACGAGCCTGGTTAAAAAAGATTCGACCAAAATGATCACGATCGGGGAAGACTTCATCTTGTTTTGGTAAAAAAGCCCCACCCGAATCAACAAGATAAAGACAAGGTAAACCATTTTCTAAAGCTATTTCTTGGGCCCGCAGATGTTTTTTAACAGTCATTGGAAAGTAGGTTCCACCCTTCACTGTTGCATCATTGGCCACAATAATACATTCAATCCCATGGACCACTCCCATACCGGTGATAATTCCAGCTCCGGGGGCATCACCTTCGTACATATCCCAAGCGGCCAACGTAGAGAATTCAAGGAAAGCCGAGGCGGGATCGATCAGCTTTTCAATTCTTTCGCGGGCGGTGAGTTTTCCGCGGGATTTATGTTTTTTAATATTGTCTTCACCACCACCCAGCTTCACTTGATGAAGACGGTCTTTAAAAAACTTCACTTGATCAGCCAAAGCCTGAGAGTTTTTGTGAAAGATTTCTGAATTCGAATCAATTTGTGAAGTTATAATGGCCATGTGGAGTTCCTCAATTTATTAAAGCTCTTAAGAATAAAAATCAAAATTCTTACTCATCGCTCAAAGGGGCCAAAGGATTTACAGCATTTCAAAAGCCCTTTAAAGCCCTAAAACATAAACAAGTTCCTTGTTTTACACAACTTTACCCCCTTAAGAACTTAAAACTTGCGTCATCTATTTGATGCGACACAACACTTACCCCCTTATCCCCATAACTCTTTTACTCAGTCCCAAAAGCAAGGCAGAATAATCTTATTGGATTTAACCTTGTCTTATTCATCCTTAGTTTAAGGACGAATAAGAAATTTTTAAGAGGATTGCGATGAAATATATAAGTCTCTTAGCTGTTATTGGGTTTATTGCCTTCACTTTTTGGTTTTCTAAAAGAACCGAGGAACTGAGCATCGATCAAATGAACAAAATGAACAATATGATCGCCCAATACATGACCCAAGCTGTGCAAAATAATCAACCCAATGCCACAGACATCGAATTTTCTAAAATTTACACAGAAGTTCTTGAGAGCGGAAAAAAAATGAAAGCCCATTTTAAATTCTCTTACATCGAACCCAATGAACAGGGTGAAATGGAAAAAGTTTATCGCAAAGGAAGCTTTCTCATCACATCTGAAGACGGCAATCAATGGAAAGCCCAAATCGAAGAAGCCGGTGATATCAAGATTGAGTTTCTTCAGCCTTACGATGTGACCGATAGTGCTGATTCTGCTCCTTCTGAAGACTCTGCCAGCGAACCTGCCCAAGAAGCGACGACCACAGAAAACTAATTCCCTTTTTCATCTTTGACGGCCGTGCTTTTTAAAAATCTTAAAAAGCACCAAAAAAAATCCTTAGGACTTTTTGTATCATGACCAAAACCATTGCCATTGATGAAGAGGGTTATTTTTTGCTCCCCAGCGGCGCCCGGGTTTCTGATCCCGCCTACGGAAAACCGTTGCTGAATCAATTAAAAATCGACCCCTACGGCGTTCTCACATCTCACTATGAAGGCGATCCATTAATTATCGAAGCCTTTGATAAGCCTTTAGTAGCCCTTCAGATCCATAAAAAAAATAACGGCTTAGAAATCCAAATGCCCTACGAAGTCTATAAAACCATTGAGCTGAGTTCTTTGTGCATTGACGAGTGGGATAGATTTCATGGACTCACCCAAGAGGGGATTCCTTTTGTACTTTCAAGAACAGCTCAAGCCGAACTTTTTAATCTGGTGGATGATTTTAGCGATGATGGAATCACTTTGAATGGTCAAAGTATCCATACTCCTAGTTATTACCTATCCAACAACCAGGTTCAAAACGAAAAATTTTGGACGCAAAAATACCAAGCTTCTCCTTCTCCGTCCTGGGATCTTGACCGTCCCCATCCTGAGCTTAAAAGTTTTTTGCAACAGCTTAAAATTAATAAGTGTCGGATTCTGGTGCCAGGCTGTGGACTGGGACATGATGCTGCTTTTTTAGCTGAGCAGGGTCATGTTGTAACGGCCATGGATTTTAGTGAGACAGCCATTAAAGAAGCCCAAAAAAGATACGGTCATCTTGAACACATAAACTTTGTCGTTGCTGATATTTTTAATCCTCCCGAAATTTATTTAAAAAGTTTTGATTTGATATTTGAGCACACTCTTTACTGCGCCATTTCGCCGGATCAAAGAGATCAGCTTGTTCACACCTATGAGAAATATTTAGATGAAACTGGCCACTTACTGGCTATCTTTTTTGTTGTTCCCAAACGCGAAGGTCCTTATTTTGGTTCTAGCGAGTGGGAAGTGCGAGAGAAATTGCAAAAGCGATTTAAGTTTTATTATTGGACACGATTAAAGCATTCACCAGACTGGCGAAACGGGGCAGAGCTTATGGTTTATGCCCAGAAAAAAAATTGAGGGGAAGGCTCTTCTTTTTACCAAAAAACCTTCCCCCAAAAGTTGGATCAACGATAAGCCGGGTTCTGTCGAGGGCTACCATTCATCTGAGAGCTGGATTGCTCCAACCCTTTAGCAATCAACCCGGAAGCATCGTGCGGTCACACTCAAGCACTTCCCTATTTGATCTTGCTTCACGCAGAGTTTAGCTGTTTTCACTCCAGCAGCTCCCTTTAAGTCTCCCGTTCCCGACCTAAAGATCATAGCTCTGGACATTCTTTCTGTTCCACTAGTCCTCACCTTACGATGGAGGGGAGTTACCCCTTGCGCGACCTGTGAAGCCCGGACTTTCCTCACTTGTTTTAAAAAGTGCGATAGCCTATTGATCCAGAGAATTTTATAACAGACTTTTTAGTTTAAAAATAGTACAGCAATGAATTTTAAATTAATTCAGTAATTTTAGATATTTACGATACAAATTGAGTGCCTGTTTACGACGACAGTAAACAGGCTAAGGTGTCAGGTTGAGATTGAAATATTTCTAAAAGGCTAAAGTCTAGGTCCTTTTCACCGATAGGACTATTGTTGGTAAGAGGTGCACGTATTATGAAAGAAAAAAGACCAAAATTTGCTCTTAAAATAATGATCATCAGTGTGCTGAGTCTTGTGAGTTATTCACTTCTGATCTGATCAAAAAATTTTTAGGAGTTTGGAAAATCCAAAGCCTCATTGGCCAGCGCATCAGCTTCTTTATTAAATTCACGCCGAACATGATTAAATTCAACAGCATCAAATTTTGAACAAAGTATTTTTGCTTTTTGATGAAGTGGCTGAATTTGTGGAGCTTTCACTTTATAAAGTCCCTTCATTTGCTTGACCAAAAGTTCACTATCACAAAAAACGTGAACCTTTTTGACTTTTTGCTCAAGACAGATTTCTAAGGCTCTGATAACGGCCATGTACTCTGCAAAATTATTGGTTTGTTGACCTAATCTTTCTTTGTGCTCAAAGAGAAGATTGTTCTGCATATCATAAATCACAATTCCGATGGATGAAGGGCCGGGATTTCCTCGAGAGGCTCCATCGGTAAAAACTTTTATTTCTGGGGACGTATTAAGGCTCATTGCTAACAAGTTAATGAGGCACATCGTCTGGGTCAAAGTTAAAATTTCAAAAAAAAGCAGGGGGTCAAGAGACTGTGCAGGATTGACTCTTATGACACAAAAACTATCATGATGCGATTGAAGAGCCAGTGGTTTTTAATGTTTTTTTAAGGATAAGTCATTATGGACAACAAAGAGATTTTTAACAATATTAGTATCTATCAAGACAAAATCATCGAAATGATCATCGAATTTGGTCCAAGGCTTCTTCTTGCCATCCTCGTTCTTTTTATCGGACTTTCGATCATAAAAAGTATTGTTCGTTTTCTAAATACTATTTTTGTACGTCGTCATATAGACCCCACTTTAACTCCTTTTATACTCAATGTCGTTGGCTGGGTCCTTAAAATACTTTTATTGATCTCCGTCGCCAGTACCATTGGGGTCGAAACAACTTCGTTTATGGCTCTCATTGGTACCGCAGGTCTTGCCATCGGCCTTGCTTTGCAAGGTAGCCTTGCTAACTTTGCCGGTGGTGTATTGATTTTGATTTTTCGCCCCTTTGTTAAAGGTGATTTTATTCAAGCTCAAGGTCACGAAGGCTTTGTTCAGACCATAGACATTTTTGCCACCAACATTACCACCCTTGATAACAAGAAAGTTGTCCTTCCCAATGGACCACTGGCTGGCGGAACAATTAATAATTTTACATCTCAAAAAACAAGACGAGTGGATTTAACTATAGGGATTTCTTACAACAGCGATATTAGAACAGCCATCAAAGTGCTTACAGAAATGTGCAGTCAACACCCTGATGTCCATAAAGATCCAGAACCTTGGGTCAAAGTTTGTACGTATGGCGATAGTTCTATAAACCTTGTCATCCGAGCCTGGACGAACACTGAAAATTATTGGCCAGTATATTTTGATCTTAATGAACAGATCAAGTATACGCTGGATGAAAATAAAATTTCTATTCCCTTTCCTCAAAGAGATGTTCATATCTATAATCATCCTAATAGTTAAAACTATGGGTGATAAACTTGGACGGTAAAAAAGCTCAATTTTTTAAATTTTTAGTATTAGGCTTTGTCCTCGTACTGTTATTTTTTGTTGTTTATCAGAAGCTTTTTTTAAAAGTATCAGATGATATACCATCAGAATACTCTTACCTGGTTTCACCATGGATCGATATGCAACCATGCCGGATCCTCAATTCTGTCAATGTCGAGACCCACCAATTTCCCTGGAGCTTTTGTGAGCTTAACCAACATGGGATGTACGTCTATGATTCGAGCGAAATTATTTTTTTTAGTCAAAATGGTGATAAGCTTTGGTCTGAGCCATTGCTTGCCCATCACGATCTTGATGTCCACTCCTCTGGAGAAAAAATAATTATCCCCATAAAAAGCTTCACCCAAGAAAATAGTAAAAAGATAAAACTCGATTCGATTTATATCTTTTCAAAATCAGGAGAAGTTGAGTCTCAGTGGACTTCAAATCATTCTCTGAATGATTTGCAAAAAACATTTAACAAACCCATAGAGCTTTATGAAGTCAAAGAAGAAGGGCATTTCGAATGGACTTACATTAATGCCGCTTCTTTCATCCCACCCAACACACTTTCTGAAGAAACAGAGTTTTTAAAACCCAACAATATTCTTGTCAGCTTTAATGGCCTTGGTCTGGGTGTCTTTGATTCAAGCTTAAAAAAAATCCTATGGACCTATCCCACAGAGCTTCTTGGATCAGGTCAAATTCATAGCGCGCGAGTTCTAAAAAATGGTCACATTCTTGTTTACGTCAACACTGTAAGCCCGAAGTTTCCCTATTCTAAAATCATAGAACTTAACCCCCTCAGTAAAGAGACTGTTTGGGAGTACTCCTCAAGTTCGCCTTCAGAGTTTAGTCATTTTCGCTTTGGCTCAGTTTTTCGAAGTGATGATGAAACAACGATTGTCACCCATGTCACTTCTGGCGGTCAGGCTTTTGAAGTCAATGCATTAGGCGAGGTTGTTTGGACGTGGGACAATCCAAAGCTTGATGAAAATCAACTTCCAAGACCTATTTATAGAGTCAAAAAAATCGAAAATTCAATGATCCCTCAAAATGCATTTTTTGATCAATTTCGTGTTTTTAACGAATCACAATAAAATTCGTCACTGATTTTTTGAAGATCTTCTAAAGACAATTGCTCGGGTTTAAAATAAAGTTTGATATTATAAATTTCTTTTTTCTTCTTACAGAGCAAATACACTTGTAGAGACTGATAAACAGTATCTTTCTTGTGACATAAGCCAAAGTTTAGTCTTTCATTAGCACCAAGCTCAAAAACTAATCTTTGATCCTTTTTATTATTGTTCCCTTTTAATTTGGGGTTCTAGACATTGAATTTCATTGGAAACAGCCCCAGGGTATGGGGCATGTTGTGATTTAAACAAAGCCATCAGTGAAAACTCAAAAATATTAAAAAGATTATTATCATCTGTATCAATTTGAGGACTTTTTGTAATTCGCAATAAAGCAGACTCTCCATTGGCGGTAAGAACTTGACCTCTCATAAAATTTTTTTCTAAATGAACACTGCCTGAAAAATATAGGTTTTGGTGGTAAAGGTTGTCATATTGAAATTTATTGCTCTTTAAACCTAAGTAAAGAGCTAGCCCGGATAAGAACAAAAAACCAAGAACTAAAAATATTTTTTTATTTTTCAAAAATGGGTAAGACATCTCCATCCATTTTAGAATTAATTTTAATCTTTAGGCTATGAAATATTGTTGGTAATTGATCCACATGTCTTACAGGTTGACTGATGGCATGAGCTTTCTTGATCCCAGGACCTGCAATCATAAATGGTGTCCACAGGGCTTTATTCTCATCGGCAAGAATAGCCTGTTTGTATCCAGCCAGTTGTGATGTTTTTAAAATTTGTAGGTCGCTTGAAACCTCTTCGTTCCACCCGAATCCAGGTTGATTAGCAATAATCAGATCCCCCACTCGCTCGTGAGGAAGATGTAAATCAGTTATTGATTTCTCCCAAGGTGTGATTTTAACCACAATGGGTTCTTGTTTGGCACCTTTAAGTTCTTGCAGTGCCAAAATCACTTTTTGACGAAGCTCTTCATACTCTTTGCCAGAGGCTCTTTTCCATGGCCCATCTAGTCCCTGAGGATGGATGTAGATATTGTCCATTTTTAGATAGATCACTTGAGAGTTCTTCCAATCAATGATCGGGTCCCCGGTCTTGGGATCTAAATTAAATCTAAGCCAACCTTTTTTTGCAAAAAAGTTATTAAGATGAACCCAAGTATTGAGTGCGCTTACTCCATGATCAGAACTCAGAACAATGGCGGTGTTGGCATCAGCGATTTTTAAAACTTCACCAACCATATCATCCACTTTTTTATACATATCTTTAACTTCTCTCCAAGACTGCTCGCGCACATCTTTTAGACTTTCATTAAACTGATCACTTTGAGGATCAATTGAACCCAGCCACCAGCGCGAAGTCAGCATTTGATTGGGATTATAGATATTATGAATAACCACCGTAGGTTTTTGCTGCTCGAAGAGGTAAGGTATGGAACGTCTATGCCAATCAAAGGATTGATTCTGTTCAAAAATAAAGGTGTCTTTATCTTCTTCGTAGTCGATCAACTGAGGTGGAAAGTTGTCCACAAAATCAATCATAGGTCCTAATCGATTAGTCAGCTGTTTGGCTAAACTTTGTGGTTGAATAAGAGTCTCGTTGAGGTGATTAAAAATAATTCTCAATCTGTAAAACTGATGATCAATTTTAATGGCATGCAAGCGAACTTGGGTGTTGAGTTTTATATCATCTTTTTTAATTTGAATATCTTGCCAAGAAGACCACTCTTGCTCGCGCAGCCGAATTGAATCTTTAAGACCGGGAAAATCAACCATCAACACATCATGATTCTTTTTTTGATCAAAAGTTTCATCATATAAAGTCACCGTCCATTTTTGGTCATGGATATCAAAATCAGAAACCAAAATTGGGCTCTCACTTTTAATATTTTTATTTTTCTCTGACGTATTAAATGTAGTAAAAATCGTCAGCGGTGATCCGAAAAAAAATAGTTTTCTGGCCCGCCCTTTTAAAAATGACCGAGATGAATCAAAGGTGCCCTCTACATTAATGGAATTAAGATCCAGTCCCCAATTGCCCCACCGACCACGAATCACAAAACCGTTTTGTATTTCTGGAGGCGTAGAGCCCGGTACAGCAATAATACCGACTTTGTGACCAAGCTCTTCTAAGTGAGTCCAAACGGCTGGGATCCAACGTGCTGACGAGCGAAAGCCACCCACAGAGACTTTATCAAGAGTATGACCTTCGGTATGCATAGGACCGTCGGCCACACCATTTTTATCGGGATAGGTACCCGTCAGTAGTGTCGCAAAATTCACTGGTGTATGCCCTGGAAACACGGGGATAGAATAGCCATAGCTCCCACGCTCCATCAGTTTTTTAATATTGGGTAATTCATTATTTTGTGCCCACTCATAAATTTTAAAAAGATCAGGCTCGGATCGAAGACCATCAGGGATGAGCCAATAGAGTTTTAAAGAAGATTCGGACTTTTTAAAAAAGGGCTGAGTCAAATAAAGACCCACTGAAAGTGCTAAAACAAATATTGCAAAATAACTTTTCATTAATGACATCCTTATAAAAATAAAAAGTAACTTAAGGTCAGACGTGGGTCCAAACCTGATAAAAATTGATTCACCGGATGAGTGTCTACAAGCTTTGGCGCACTGGCCTCACGATATTCGTAGTTTAAAAACCATCTGGATAAAGAGTTCTCGCGATGTTTATACTGTAGCGATGCTGCCGTTGTTGTAAATCGACGCTGGTTCACATCTTGTTTGAGTCCGTAATCGATCTGATCCCACCTTACACCAAGGCTAAGACGAGTGTTAAAACTATAATAATATGAAAAGTTATATCCCCAGGCTGTTTCATCCGGGAGAAGTAAAAAAGATGCTATAAGATTTGTATTATTAATTACACCCGGTTGTCCCGCGCCCAGGCTACCGTGAAAGATCATACCCGTTGCGTATGCGAGATTGAGTGCTAACGAATGGGACAGGTATTCCCACTCAAAATCAAGACCATGACGTTCGCGACGATAACTTTTAAATTCAGTCGCAATATCTACGCTACGATTTCCAGTGAGGCCCCAATAAACCCATTCAAAATTTTGTTGGGCAGAGGGTTTATAATTCAGTCGATAACGCCAGTAAAAATCTAGATATCCATCATCTTGAAAGCGGGTAATACCATTGCCATTACCCACCATAAAGGCATAGCTATGCTGCCAATCATTATGACTAAATTGATCAAAAAGCATAATCCCAATATCACGGAATCCTGAATTTGGAAAAGAGGGACGGTTATCTTGTGATCCATTACCAGGTGTGGGCAATTGCCAATCTAAAAGTGTAAAAAGAGAAAAATGACTGATGTGAGTAAATTGAAAAAACGGCAGTGGCCTTAACATCTCATTGGAGCTTGGAGTAATAAATTGGCCAAAACGAACATTAGTCCATTTGAATCCCGTATAAGTGAATGACAAGTCCGTGAGCTGAATAAAGGTAGGATGTTTTGTTGATTTTTCAGCTCCGGTTAAAAGATTATCACCACCGTCTAGGGCTAAAAAAGCATTCCAATGGGGATTTCGAGTTCGTCCTCGAAAAATGGCCATAGCGCGGGTCATTTGAAAAGCTTCCGAAGAATTAAAATCAGGGGGCACTGAATTAAAAATACCCTTTTCACCTTGAAATGGTCCGGCACTCAGACGGGTTCCCTTCATATGGGTGTATGTGGGCTGAAGAAAAAAGGTGCGTGACCACCCTTGTTTCTCTGAGGCTTCAGTACTTAACAAGTGGACCC
>CAYMBT010000086.1:0-3873 GCA_964388755.1 uncultured Pseudobdellovibrionaceae bacterium
CATCCAACAGCGATCATTTCTGACAAAGCAAAAATTCATCCCAGTGCTCAAATTGGCCCCTTTGTTGTCATTCGCGGTGAAGTCGAAATTCTTGAAAACGTCATCATCGATCAGTTTGTTTCTTTAGGAGCTGATTTTACAAAAGTCAGAATCGGTAAAGGCTCTCGTATTTACCCAGGTGCCGTTGTGGGAGAAGCTCCTCAGGATCTTAAGTACCGGGGCGAAGCCACACAAGTCATAATTGGCGAAAACAATATGATTCGCGAGTATGTCACCATCCACGCCGGGACTCCCTATGGTGGTGGACTCACCCAAATTGGTAATAACTGTTTGCTGATGGCTTATGTCCATGTGGCCCATGATTGTCAGCTGGGTAACAATGTGATTATTGCTAACTCCACTCAATTGGCTGGACATGTTCATATGGAAGACTTTGTTCGGGTGGGTGGAGTCTGTGCATTTAACCAATTTGTTCGACTTGGTAAGTACTGCTATATCGCTGGCGACAGTGCCGTCAATAAAGACGTCCTTCCCTTTGCCATTGCCCAAGGTAAATATGCTGTGATGAGGGCTGCCAACCAAATTGGTATGGATCGCAGTGGCTTTTCAAAAAGTGATATCGAAAATGTCAGACGGGCTTTAAGGATTATCACTAAAGGTGGACACACGGTAGAAGCTGCCATCGAAAGAATTTCAAAAGAGTGCGAGCCCAGCGAAGCTTTAAATCACTTGATTGATTTTGCTAAAAAGTCAGAAAGAGGTTTGGCTCTATGAGTCCCGTTCGTGTGGGACTTGTGGGTGCAGGACATCTAGGAACCTACCACGCCGATAAATTATCAAAGATTAAAGAATGTGAATTTATTTTTGTTCAAGATCCTTTTTTTGAAAAAGCTCAATCTATTGCCAACAAATATAATTGTCAGGCGCTTAAAACTTATCAAGAGGGTTTGGATTTGATCGATGCAGTTTTTATTGCTTCGTCAACACCCACTCATTTTGAAATCGCCGAGTTCTTTTTAAAAAATAACAAACACGTTTTTATTGAAAAGCCCATGACTGAAACCCTAGAGCAAGGGCAAAGACTTTGTGATTTAGCAGCCAAAAATAAAAAAGTTTTACAGATTGGTCATGTCGAGCGCTTTAACCCGGCTTTGATTTCTGCGAAGAAGCAGCTTAAAGCTCCACTCTTTATCGAGTGCCATCGTTTGGCACCCTTTAAGCCACGCAGTACCGATGTGGATGTGGTTTTAAGTTTGGTGAATTCTCCGGTGACCCATGTTTCAGCTGTCGGTACACCCGTCATTACACCTTATGTGGATATTGCCAATGCTCGAATTGAGTTTGAATCAAAGGCGGTGGCTAATATTACTGCTTCACGGGTTTCACAAACGGCCACGCGAAAGTTTAGAGTTTTCCAAGAAACCCAATACCTTTCTATCGATTTTGGAACCGGTGAGCTGAACCTAACCACAAAAACAGGCGAATGGGATCACACCGGCGAAAACATCCCCTTAGAGTTTGAATCTTGGGAACTTGAAAAAGGGGATGCCCTTTTTGCAGAAGATCAGTCCTTTATTGATTCAATCGTTAATAATAAAAGTCCTATCGTCACTGGCGAACAAGCTCTTTTAGCCCTTAAAGTGGCAGAACAAATCCGTGAAGACATCAAGCGACGACTCCTTGAACGATAACATTCTTGTTATAGCGGCTGAGGCTTCAAGTTGCATGTATGCTCGTCTTTTTATCGAGCAATGGCGAGAAGCTGTAAACCCCAAGACCCATTTTTATGGGGTCGGTGATCGCTCACTTTCTCGCGACCTTAATATGGAGTGCATTGGATTTGCAGAAGACTTAGCCGTCGTTGGTCTGCAAGAGGTTCTAACCCATTGGACAGAAATCAAAAAATGTTATTACGATGTTCTTTCTCGCACGGATTCTTTAAAGCCCCGTTTTGCTTTACTGATTGATTATCCCGGTTTTAATTTGCGCCTTGCTAAAGATTTAAAGAAAAAAGGTATTCCTGTGGTGTATTACGTTTCTCCCCAGCTCTGGGCTTGGAAGAAGGGTCGTGTGAAGCAGGTCAGAAAATATGTGGATGAAATGATGGTGGTGTTTCCCTTTGAAGTGGATTTTTATAAAAAACACGGCATTGAATCCCACTTTGTAGGTCACCCCTTAATTGAGGTGTTAGAGAGCGAACTTGAAAAAGGTCTTGGCTTGAGTCAAAAACTTTCTTGTTGGGGAGACGACGCCCAACGAAAACCCATTCTTGGACTGATGCCAGGAAGCCGCAAAAGTGAAATCAAATACAATCTTGAATCTCAATTGAAGGTCGCGCAAAATCTTATTCAGAAAAAAGTTTGCGATGTTCGACTTTTGCTCGCTCCCACTTTGAATCGAGAAGAAATATTAAAAATTGCAGGGACTGATCTAAATGGTATTGAGATCGTACAAAACAAACCGACTTTGATGATCGGTGAATGTGATTTTATTTTATCAGCCTCTGGAACCGCCACCCTTCAAGTCGCACTTTGTGAAAAACCCATGGTGGTCATGTACCGAATGAACAGTATAACGGCTGTGCTAGCCAAACTTTTGGTACGAACTGTGGACTTTTTTTGTATTGTGAATCTAATTGCCAAAGAAAAAATTGTGCCAGAACTTTTTCAGTCTGATGCCAGCGTCGATCGCCTTGAAAAAGAACTTTTAAAAATTATTAAACAAGACTCTTATCGTAATAGCATGATCAGTCAGCTTAGAAATATAAAAGCAAAGCTGGGTGATGGACGTGCCACAGAGAATCTTGTGCTTTATCTTAAAGGTCGCTTTTCAAAATGAAATCCCAATGGACTTTTTTTGACATTTTACTGTTTCCACTCTCGCTCCTTTTTAGTGGTATTGTTTCTTTAAAAAACTTTCTCTATGATCTAGGAATTTTAAAAACCAAAAGCCTTCCGCGCCCCATCATTTGCATTGGAAACCTCACAACCGGTGGAACGGGGAAAACCCCATGGGTCAGTCGAGTCACTGATTATTTTAGACTTAAAAATAAGAATGTCGCACTTCTGAGCCGCGGTTACACCGGAGATTTTTCTGGAGTACTTGAGGTGGATGAAAAGATGGACCCTCGAAAATGTGGTGATGAGCCCCTATGGCTCAAACGTAAGACACAAGCTTTGGTTTTTGTTGGAAAAAATCGTTTTTTAGCCGGCGAGTGGGCCCTTAAAAATAATTCGATAGATCTTTTTATTCTCGATGATGGTTTTCAACACCGAAAACTTGACCGGGACCTTAATTGTATATTGCTTGACGCTTCTGTGAATCGTAAACGGTACCAAATGTTACCACTGGGACAAATGCGCGAGCCTTTTTCATCACTCGCGCGAGCAGATATCGTTGTTATTAATAAATGCAATTTTGCTCAGCTCGAAGACATTGATTTTTTAAAGTCTCAGGCTTCTCGTTTTATTGAATCAAAAAATATTTTTAAAGCCGATTTTATTTTTGACCAGTGGCAGGCCTTAGTCGATGGACTTGATAGAAGTATGGGGACAAAAAATATCTCTTTAACTTGCGGCGTGGGAAACCCCGAAGCTTTTATTGAAACTGTTAAAAATCAAGGCATAGAAGTATCAAAAACATTTATCTATCCTGATCACCATTACTGGAGGCCAGAAGATATCGAAAAAATGACTTATCAAATGAAGCAAATCTCGTCTCGTGATTTGGTCATGACAGAAAAAGATGCCATTAAGCTTGTTCGCTATAAAAAGCATTTTTTAGAGCTTGGAATCCAAATGTGGGTCTGTCAGATGAAGATTTCTATTCACTCTGAAGAAGACTTTTTTGCTCTCATAGAAAAAAAGCTGGCTG
>CAYMBT010000086.1:3907-10539 GCA_964388755.1 uncultured Pseudobdellovibrionaceae bacterium
ATTATTATTCGTGGGCTTCTTATTTCAATCGCTTTTTTGATTTACAAAATGCCTTTTTTTATCCATCAAACTTTGGCTTGGATAATTGCTATTATCTGGTTTGATATTTTAAGAATTCGACGTCAAACAGCAATAGATAATGTCCTTATCGTCTTTCCACAATTTACTTTGAAGCAGGCCAAACAGATGGCCCGAAAATCCATCTATCATATGGGACTGACAATAACAGAGTTCTTTTCTATGCCCTTTCTTTGGGAGAAGGAATTTCGCCAGATGTTTGAAGTCGAAGGTGAAGAGCATCTTAAAGAAGCATTAAAGCAAAAAAATGGTGTTTTTTTGCTGAGTGCCCACCGTGGGAACGGTGATCTGGGGACTGCGGCTCTCGCCAGTTGGGGATATAAAGTTCATATTATATCAAAAATTTTTAAGACGGCTTGGCTCAATAGGCTTTGGTTTTCTTCGCGAGAAGCTAAAGGTGTTAAGTTCATACCTCCTCGAAAAAGCAGTTACGAAATTCTTAAAGCTCTTAAAGCCCAAGAGATTGTTATTTTTGTTCTTGATCAATACACGGGTCCTCCTAACGGAGTATTAACCCATTTTTTTAATAAAAAAACTGGCACGGCTGCAGGACTGGCTCTTTTTTCACAAAGAGCTCAGGCACCGGTTTTACCAGTCTTTACCCAAAGAATAGGTCCTCTTAAACATAAAATTACCATTCGGCCACCGGTTGTATTTGAAGAGCAAAAAACAAAGGATGAAACCATTGTTTTTATGACTGAAAAGTACAATAGAGAAGTTGAGGCCGCTATTCTCGAAGCTCCAGAACAATGGATGTGGGTCCACCGCCGATGGAAGGTGGGTTTTGTTGGTCAATAAAAGTATTCATTGAACCCAAAGCTTAAAAAAAACCAATGAGTCACTGACTTCGACCAGAGTCCTGCTTAAGGCAGAACTTTTAAAAAAATTGAGGGCCCAAAAGCTTTCAAGCTGTTAGTATAGTGACAATGAAAAAGTCTTCTTTAGTGTTATTTTTGTTTATTTCATCTTGTGCCACATCTGATAAGGGCTTTGATCACAAAAAAGTCTCAAACATAGAAGAGTTTTCTGAAGTTGTAAAAATTGAAACCATTGAACCAGAAGTTATTAAAGAGCCTCTCAAAGAAACAAAAAAAATTGAATCCACTCAGACCGCAAAAGAATCTTCTGTAAAAAAAACCAAAGAAAGTCCACAAAAGTCCTCAGAGACGTCCAAAGTTTCAGATAAAAAAAGCACTCAAGAGCCGCAACAAGTGAGTACAGTGGTCAAAGAGGCTGATCCAAAAGAAGTCATAGATGAAAAGAAGCCACCGCAAAAAGTCTTTGATCTTAAAAGAAAACCAAAGATCGAAGACAATGAAAATTTTAACGGCCGAAGACCTATCGTTGACCCTTTTCGCATCGGTGAAGAGGTTGTCATGGCTATTTCTTACTTTGCGGTTGAGGCTGGAAAGTTCACCATGCAAATAAGACCCCTCGTTCAGCTCAATGGAAAAAAGTCATATCATTTTAGGTATCTTATTGAGACCAGCCCATTATTTAATATGTTTTATAAAGTCGATGATGTGGCTGAAACTTTTGTGGATTACGAAACTTTGCTACCCTATAGTTATGAAATCCATGTGAATGAGTCCAAGCAAGTCCGTGAGACTCGAACATTTTTTGATCACAAAAAATTAAAAGCCACTATGTGGGATCAAAAACAAAAAAAGAACGAACCCATTGAAAAGAAAAAAATTGATTGGGATCTTAATGAGTTTTCACAAAATGTTTTTAGTGCACCTTATTATCTCAGAAATTTTACGCTTGAAGTGGGTAAGAAGTTTAAGGTTCATGTGGGGCATGAGGGTAAAAATATCCTAATGACTGCTGAAGTTCTTCGCAAAGAGAAAATTTCTACCCCCGTAGGTTCTTTTAATACTTTTGTGGTCAAACCTCAGTTTGATGTGGATGGTAAATTTAAACCCACGGGCGATAATTTACTTTGGTTGACCGATGACGACAGAAAATTTATTGTACGTCTTGAATCAAAAATTAAGATTGGTGCTATTCGCGGAGAAGTCCAAAAAATTATTAAAAGTCAGTGATAGATTAATTATGAAACATCTTTATATTCAAACAGCTTTTTTGGGTGATCTACTTTTAGCCACTCCAACGCTCAAACAGATTAGATCTTGGGATGTAAAATCAGAGATCACCCTTGTTTGCAGAAAAGGCTTAGGTTCTTTTTTAAAAGATCTTGGACTTTGTGATCATATTATAGAGATGGATAAAAAAATGAAGGGCCAAGTTTTTTTAGAACTTGAAAAATTAAGTTTTGATTACCTCTTTTGCCCCCATCAATCTTTAACCAGTTTTTCTATTGCAAAAGCTGTCAAAGCCAAGCACAAGGTGGGCTATTCTCAGCCATGGAATTCTGGTGTATTTAATCATCGAGTCAAAAGAAGATTGGATTGGCCAGAAGCTCTTCGTCAAATGCAACTCTTAGGTCAAGTCTCAGAACCATTGTCTTTAAAGCTTGAAGCCTTTTCATTAAAACCCGATACCATCCCAGTTTGGGCCCAAATGCACTTGCCACAGTTTTTTTTAAGTGATCAAGATCTTGAATCAAAAATAAAATCCTTAGGTATCCATTTAAAAGCAAAAAAACCCTATTTAGCTATTGCACCGGGTAGTGTTTGGGCCACAAAGCGTTGGCCTGAAAAATACTTTATTAAAACAGCCAGTGAGCTTTCTAAACAAGGATTTCAGATAGTCATTCTTGGTGCCCCTGAAGAAAGAGAGCTGGGTGAAAGAATCCAGTCACAAATGTCTGGATCCTATAATCTCGCTGGAAGTTTATCGCTCAAAGAGTCTTTGATGTTTTTAGCCCATTCAAAAGGACTTATTTGTAATGATTCTGGGGCCATGCATATGGCATCTCTTCTCCATCTACCAACCATTGCATTGTTTGGTCCCACTGTTCAAGAGCTGGGCTATAAACCTTGGAACCCCAATGCCCAAGTTCTCGAGCAAAGACCACTTTTGTGTCGTCCCTGCGGACAACATGGGGCTCACTTTTGCCCCATTAAAACCCATCGTTGTATGATGGATACTTTACCGCAAGAGGTTTTGCATAAAGCGGCCGATCTGTTTTCTAAGAGTTTATAATAATATTGTACTTCTTCATTTTTCTTAAAAGCGTGTTCTTAGGGATATTGGCATTGGCAACAGTTCTATTGATCTTGCCATCATTAGCAGCCAAAGCTTTTTCGATAAATGCTTTTTCTGATTCCATCTTGAACTGTTCAAAATCCAGTGGCGTTTGAACATTACGAGGTCTTTCTTTGAGTTTAAGGATCTGGGGTGGAAGATCGCTCAGCATAACCACCTCGGACTGACAAAGAATCATTGTACGTTGGATGACATTTTCAAGTTCACGAATATTACCTGGCCAGTCGTAGTTTTTGAGATGGGCAAGGGCTTCAGGATGAAACTCAATACGTTGTTGGGGATCCTGGCGATACTTTTTTATAAAATAATTAAGAAGTGATGGAATATCATCAGATCGCTCTCTTAACGGGGGTATAAAAATTGGGATGACGTTAAGTCTAAAATAAAGATCTTCGCGAAACAGACCATCTTCAATCAGTTTTTCAAGATTTTGGTTCGTCGCTGCAACAATGCGGGCATTTGATTTTTGTACACGGTTAGAGCCGAAGGGCATAAAAGTTTTATCCTGTAAAACTCGAAGGAGCTTGGCTTGGACTTCAAGTTTAAGTTCTCCAATTTCATCAAGAAAAAGAGTACCATTATTAGCCATTTGAAATTTTCCAATTTTTCTTTCACTGGCGTCTGTAAAAGCCCCTTTTTCATGGCCAAAAAGTTCACTCTCAACCAGGCCGTCGGGGATAGCAGCGCAATTGACAGCCACCATCTCTTCATTTTTGCGGTCAGAGTTAAAGTGTATGGCTTTTGCGACCAATTCTTTGCCGGTTCCATTTTCGCCGCGCAGGAGAATCGTAGAGTCGACGTTGGCAATTTTTTTAATCAGTTCAAAAACATCACGCATTGGTTTTGAATTACCAATAATTTCGCTATCAATATCAGATTCTAAGATAGGAAAGCTGAGTGAGATCTCTTCAAAAAGTTTTTTGGTTTCATCAAGGTATCGATCTCCTTCAGTGTTGATGTAACAGCTTTAGTAAACATATGAAGAATTTTTTCTTTATCCAGAGGCTTTTCAAGATAATCATAAGCACCCTCTTTGATGGCAAGAACCGCGTCTCTGACATTGCCATGGGCCGTGATCATGACAACAAAAGTGTCAGTTTCAATTTGCATAATCTCTTTAAGGGCAGAGATACCGTCCATGACCGGCATTTTTACATCAAGAAAAACCAGGTCAAAAGGGCCTTTTTTGATTTCATTAACAGCTTCTTCGCCGTTTTCAACTTCCACAAAATCAATGGGCTTTGCTTGGCCTTGGGTGAGAATATGAATGACATATTTTCTTAAATCAGGTTCGTCGTCAGCGATGAGTATTTTCAGTGGTTTCATTAGGTTTCCTCATTCATAGGTAATATAAATCCAAATTCACAGCCTTGATTTTCTTTACTGTTGAGAAAAACTTGGCCGTTATGCAGTTGAATAACGTAGCGACTTAAAAAAAGCCCAAGGCCGTAGCCCGATTTTTCGCTCTCAAATCGATAATACTTTTCCCAGATGTTATCTTGTACCTTTTTAGGGATTCCTGGACCTTGATCACTGACGGAGACTCGAATGAAATTCTTATGCTCTTCAGAAGAGACGGTGATTTGACTATTGGCCGGGGAGTAGGTGATGGCGTTTTCAATAAAATTCACGAGGACCTCTTGAATAAGGGGGCCGTCGATCTCAAGCATAAACAGGGGCTGTAAGTTTTTAATAAAACTAATGCCCTTCTCGCTCGCCAGAAGCTTGTTTTGATCGATTGATTTTTCTATAAGAGTGTTTATGTCCTCTGGAAGTTTGTTGAGTGACATATTTTTGGACTGCATTTGTGACATTTTAAGTATTCTTTTTATATAGCGCTCAAGGTCTCTGGATGACTGATTAATTTTATCAAGTTCTTTGAGAAGATTTTCATCTTTTATTTTACTCATTAACGTGTCAGTAATTCCCATAATTTTAGCAAGGGGTGTTTTAAGATCATGACTAAAAAGACTTAAAAAATTTGTTTTCATCTCTTCGACTTCTTTAAAAAATTCAGACTCTTTTTCGAGGTTCCATTTTGTTTGCTCGTTAAGGACATATTTATAATTTGTAATCAGTAGAAAAGTCAGAAGCATTTGTATTAAAGGATTCACGATCGGTGTCCAAAAAGTAAAGTTATCAAAAAACCATAAAGAGAGACTGACATAAAAAATGGCGAACACAAAGGTCGACACCAGAGCTAAAGTTGAAGGCAGATAGACCAGTAACAGAATTGAAACAATCAACGTGATCAGCAAGATAATCAGCTGTACAGAAGCCTTACCGTCGGGAATAAAACGGTCCTCAAAAAAGTTATCAAGTATATTAGCCATCAATTCAGTTTCATTAAAGAGTCCTAATGGAGTTGTGTATTCTAAATTTTCTTTGGAGCTTAAAATAATGACTTTGCCAGCAAGACTCGTATCAGTGCGACTTTGTTCATATTGATAAAGGGGTGAAAAGGTATTCACCGGGCCCCGAAAATTAATGGTGAGTTTTTGGGTTTTCCAATCAATAAAAGAGGGCTTTGGATTATTCACGACACTGAATCTTCTTATAATACCATCAGAGTCGGCCTTGAACTCAAGACTCAGCCATCCAGGATTCATATCATTAAATGCAAAAGGGGTTACAAATTCAGTTTTTTCGTCACTCAAGAAGTGATTCACAAAGACATGGGCCACTTTTTTTTCTTTAAGTTCTTGGATGATGTCTTTAATATTATCGTCGGTTGAGATCTCAATGACTTGAACTTTATCTGTGGTGGGCTGAGCTCGTCGAATTTTGAAATGCAGATCGAATTGGTTACTTTTCGTAATAAAAACAATAGCTGATGAGACTAAGGTAATAACGAACAGGCGAATTAAAAAATCTCTGTTTTTGATCCAATCAAGCATCATTCCATCATATTCAAAACATGGGGGTTAGGGGAGGGTAAAATTTACTTAACCAATAGTTTAAAGACTGATATATCTATGAGATGGAGCTGATTCAAGGTGAACTTCTTAAATCCCAATTTAAACCGACACCTTTGGCTCTGACTTTTGGAAATTTTGATGGCTTTCATCGAGGGCATTTATGCCTCATCAATGCCCTTAAAGACTTGGCTCGCGAAAGCCAGCTTAAAACGGGTCTATTTACCTTAAGTCCCCATCCTCGGTCTGTTCTAAAATCAGATCATTTTTTACCACTTCAAACCGATCATGACCGTGAGAACACCCTTAAAAGCTTAAATATCGATTTCCTTTTTCGCCAAAGTTTTGATGCGGATTTCGCAAGGTTAGAGCCTGAAGACTTTTTGCGTCAATATGTGGCTCAACTGATTCAACCCAAAGTGATTCTTTTTGGTTACGATTTTCGCTTTGGCTTTGCCGGTCGTGGGG
>CAYMBT010000087.1:0-5678 GCA_964388755.1 uncultured Pseudobdellovibrionaceae bacterium
TGTTCTTTTTGAAATTAACGGTGTGACTCGTGAGCAAGCTCAAGAAGCTTTTCGTTTAGCGGGTTATAAAATGCCAATGAAAACTAAATTTGTGGCCCGAGAAGTAGAGGTTTAAAATGAAATTTGAAGATATTAAAAATTTATCAGCTCCTGAGTTACGTAAAAAAATTCGCGAAACAAGAACTGGCATGTTCGAATCAAAAATGAAGAATGCCATGGGGCAAATGACAAACCCACTCTCGATTCGCTTCATGAGAAGAGACGTCGCAAGACTAAAAACCGCCTTAACCAATAGCACTAAGGCAAACTGAGGTAGATGATGATACAAACAACAGGCCGTGGTCGTAGAAGAGAAGTGGTTGGTCAAGTGATCAGCGATAAAATGGATAAAACTTTGACTGTTCAAACATATCGTTCAGAGAGACATCCTAAGTACAAAAAATTTGTTCGTAAAACTACAATTTACAAAGTTCATGACGAAGCTAATTCTGCTAAAACCGGTGATACCGTAAGAATTTTCGAAACTCGTGCTCTTAGTAAAACTAAAAGATGGAAGTTGGCTGAGATTGTCGAAGCTGCAAAAGTAGGAGCACAACTATGATTCAAATGCAAACCCGCATGAAAGTGGCTGATAACTCTGGTGCAAAAGAAGTCATGTGCATCAAGGTCATCGGTGGCTCAAAAAGAAGAACAGCTTCTGTTGGAGACATCATTATTGTTTCTATCAAATCCGCTCTTCCAACATCTAAAGTCAAAAAAGGTGAAGTGGCAAAAGCCGTTATCGTTAGAACCAAAAAACATATTCGACGTCCAGATGGTTCTTACATTCGTTTTGATGATAATGCTGCCGTTCTCGTAAACAATAACAAAGAGCCCGTGGGAACCCGTATTTTTGGACCCGTAGCTCGTGAATTAAGGGCTAAACAATTTGTTAAAATTATTTCCCTTGCTCCAGAAGTCATTTAAGAGGTGATGAAGTGAACCGTTTAAAAGAAAAATATGATAATGAGGTCGCTCCAGCGATTATGAAGTCTCTGGGCCTTAAAAACAAAATGCAGGTTCCTCGCATCGAAAAGATCGTGATCAGCAGTTGTTTGCCAGATGCCGTTCAGAACTCAAAAGTTCTCAACACGGCCGCTGAAGAAATCACTGCTATTGCTGGTCAAAAAGCTGTGATCACCAAATCTAAAAAATCCATTGCGAACTTTAAACTTCGTGAAGGGATGCCCATTGGTGTGACTGTGACTTTACGTAAAGACAAAATGTGGTCTTTTCTTGATCGTTTGATCACTGTTTCTTTACCCCGAGTGCGTGACTTTAGAGGGATGCCTTCTAAAGGTTTCGACGGTCGTGGTAATTACAACATGGGTCTTAAAGAGCAAATCGTATTCCCAGAAATTAACTATGACAAAGTGGATAAAGTCCGCGGTATGAATATCACTATTTGCACGTCGGCTAAAGACGACATTCAAGGAAAAGCCTTATTGGATAATTTTGGCTTTCCATTCAGGAAGTAGGAGAGAAGATGGCTAGAAAAGCAATGATAGTTAAAGATGAGCAAAGAGCCGAGGTTGTTGCTCGTTATCGTGCAAAAAGAGCTGAGCTCAGAAAGATCCTTAAAAGTACTAAGGCCACTCAAGAGCAAAAAGCAGAAGCCCGTATGAAAATGGATCGTCTTCCACGTCGCTCTATGGGTGTTCGTGTGATGACCCGTTGTAAGATTACAGGTCGTCCCCGTGGTTATTTGGCTAAATTTAAAATGTCTCGTTTGGCTTTTCGTGAATTCGCTTCCCGCGGTATGATCCCCGGCGTAACTAAGGCCAGTTGGTAGGAGTAGATTGTGGATACTATTGGTGAATTTTTAACAAGAATCAGAAATGCTCAAGCCGCTCGTCACGAGAAGGTGGATATTCCAGCTTCTAAAGTTCGTGAAAATTTAGCGCGAGTTCTTAAAGAGCAAAATTACATCACTGACTATAAAGTCGTAAAAGACTCTAAGCAGGGGATGATGCGTGTTTATCTTCGTTATGATGACAAAGGTAAACCAAGCATGTTGAAAGTGATTAGAAAAAGTAAACCAAGCCGTCGTTATTATGTTCGTACTGGGCAAATCCCACACGTTCGCGAAGGTTACGGAGTTGCTATCGTCAGTACAAGTAAAGGAATCATGAGTGGTGGACAAGCTAAGACCCAAAATCTTGGCGGCGAACTACTTTGTGTTGTTTGGTAGGTTGATATGTCTCGTATAGGTAAATATCCCGTTGAATTTGACAGCAAAGTTTCTGTATCAGTGAATGCTGATAACGAAGTTGTTGTTAAAGGTGCAAAAAGCACTCTGAAAGTAAAAATGCTCCCACAGGTGAAAGCCCGTGTTGAAGGCAACAAAGTCATTATCGAAAGAACTGAAGAGTCGCAAAAAGGTCGCGCCCTTCATGGTCTTTACAGAAGTCTTGTACAGAATGCTGTGACTGGACTCACTGAAGGTTTTACGAAATCTTTGATCCTTAACGGTGTCGGATATCGTTCTTCTGTTTCAGGTAAGACTTTAGAGCTTTCCCTTGGGTACTCACACCCCATTCTTTTTCCAATTCCAGATGGGATTGAAGTGAAAGTGGATAAACAAACAACTGTGATTATCTCTGGTGCTAACAAAGAACAAGTCGGTCAAGTGGCTGCAAAAATTAGAAACTTTCGTCCTCCTGAGCCGTTTTTGGGTAAAGGTATTCGATACAGCGATGAAGTCATTCGCCGTAAAGAAGGAAAGTCTGCTGGTAAATAATAGAGAGGTTTTAAGATGCGTGTTACGATAAAGAAAAAATGGGGCGATAAATTAAAGCTCCGTATGAAAAAAAGATTGAAGATCAGAAAGCGTGTTACGGGCAGTGAAATCCGTCCGCGTCTTTGTATCTACAAAAGTGCAAAGAATATCTATGCACAGATGATTGATGATCAAACTGGTCAAACACTAGTGAGCGCATCAACACTTCAAGATAAAATCAAGGGTGCAGGTAAAGATGCAGCCACTGAAGTGGGTAAACTGATCGCTGAAAAAGCAAAACAAAAAAATATTACGAAAGCGGTTTTTGACCGAAGTGGTTACCTCTATCACGGCCGAGTGAAGTCACTGGCTGATGGGGCAAGACAAGCTGGACTAGAGTTCTAGGAGAACAAATGCAAGATACGCCAGAATATGAAGAAAGAGTGGTTTCTATTAACCGAGTGGCTAAAGTTGTAAAAGGTGGACGTCGCTTTTCATTCTCAGCTCTTGTTGTCGTTGGTAACGGCGCCGGAAGTGTTGGGTTTGGTATGGGTAAAGCCGGTGAGGTTCCCGAAGCCATTGGTAAAGCTTCTCGAAGCGCAAAAAAATCTTTTTTGCAGTTTCCACTTGTTGAAGGCCGAACCATTGCTCACGAAGTTGTGGGTGAATTCGGTGCAGCTCGTGTGATTATGCGTCCTGCAGCTCCTGGTACTGGTGTTATTGCCGGTGGTTCTGTTCGTGCTGTTCTTGAATCAGTGGGTGTTAAAGACATCCTGACTAAATGTGTAGGAACTCGTAACTCTCATAATGCTGTACGCGCCACTATTGATGGTTTGTCACAGCTTCAGGGTAAAGAGTTTATCACAACTTATAGATAATAATTGGATGGTCATTAATGTGACCGTCATAGAATAAAAAATCTGATGGATTAGAGCTTAAAGCTTTTAAAAAATCAGAAACTTAAAATGAGAAATTAAAAAGGACTAAAAAAATGGCAAAGCAATTTAGAGTCAAATTAAAACGAAGCATAATTGGCTGCACGCAAACTCAAAAAGATACTGTTCGTTGTTTGGGTCTTAAAAAACGTGAGTCAGAGGTCGTTCTACCTGATCACCCTGCAACTCGTGGCCAAATCCTTAAAGTACAACATTTACTTGATGTAAAAGTGGAGAAGTAAGATGAGTTTGTTAGCAGAATTGGCACCCAATAAAGGTGCGACGCATAAGAAAAAAAGAATCGGCCGTGGTGACTCTTCAGGCTGGGGCGGAACCGCTGGAAAAGGCCACAAAGGTCAAAAAGCCAGAAAAAGCGGAAACGTAAAACGTGGTTTCGAGGGTGGTCAAACACCTCTTCATAGAAGACTTCCAAAGTTTGGTTTCAAAAATACTGATTTTAAAACCGAGTATGCTATCATCAACCTTCACCAGCTTAATAACTTCACTGGCGAAGTGAGTCCGACAATTTTAGTTCAAGGTGGGTTCCTTAAAAAGAGCGAGAAACTTAAAGTTCTTGCCCAAGGAAAACTCGATAAAGCTCTAACTGTTAAAGCTCACAAATTCAGTGAAGCTGCAAAATTACAAATCGAACAAGCAGGTGGAAAAGTCGAGGTTATCTAGTGGCAGCATCAGGGTCCAAAGCAGCATCAGCAGAGAGCGTACTTCAAAGTGAGGACCTAAGACGTCGTCTCGGATTTACTCTATTTTGTCTTCTTATTTATCGTCTCGGCGTTCATATCCCTACACCCGGGATTAATGGCGAAGTGGTTAAATCTTTCTTTGAAGGTCAAGGCGGTCTTTTTGGCCTCTTTAATACCTTTACCGGTGGCGCACTCAACCAGTTTAGTGTGTTTGCCCTTGGAATCATGCCCTACATTTCGGCGTCGATTATATTTCAACTTTTAACTTCAACTATTCCTTATCTTGAAAGCCTTAAAAAAGAAGGCCAATCAGGACAAAGAAAAATCACTCAGTACACCCGTTGGTCCACAGTGGTTTTAGCCCTTGTACAGGGTTACGCCATTTCAACTTGGCTTATGGGACAAAGTGGTCCTAACGGTGAAGCCCTTTATTATCCACAGATTGGTATTGTTCCGTTTCAAGTGATGACCATTGTCACTCTTGTGGCTGGTACATGTTTTATCATGTGGCTGGGCGAGCAAATCTCTGAGCGTGGAATTGGCGAAGGTGCGAGCATGATCATTTATGCTGGTATCGCTGCTGGTATCCCTTCAGGTGCCTATGGTCTTTGGACTCTTGTCAGCAACAATCAAATCAACGGACTACTGGCTCTAATGCTTGTTGGTTTTATGGTGGCAGTTGTGGCCTTTATTATATTTATGGAAGTCTCCCAGCGGCGATTACCCATCCACGTCTCCCAAAAGGGTGCCGGCGGATCAGGTCAAATGATGGGAAGCTTTTTTCCAATTAAAGTGAATCCATCAGGTGTTATCCCACCGATTTTTGCCAGCTCCATTTTGATGATGCCAGCAACAATTTCAAGTTTCTCCAGTGCGGCTTGGGTGCAGGTTCTGCAAGATTATATGAATCCGTTAAGCCCAACGGGTGGTGGACTTTATAATATTCTGTTTATCGCGCTGATTGTGTTCTTTTGCTTTTTCTATACAGAAATCGTATTTCCGCCGACAGAGATTTCAGAGAATCTTAAAAAATCAGGTAAATTTATTCCAGGTATTCGTGCCGGTAAAAGTACAGCTAATTACATCAGTAAAGTGATGGAGCGTGTGAATGTTGCTGGTGCCATTTACTTGAGTGCCGTTTGTATTTTACCAACCATTCTTATCGCTCGTCTTAACGTACCCTTTTATTTTGGTGGGACTTCGCTTTTGATTCTTGTGGGTGTGGCCATCCAAATGATCGAAAAAGTGAACAGCTATCGTTACGAGGCTATTATTAAAGCCCAA
>CAYMBT010000087.1:5688-10502 GCA_964388755.1 uncultured Pseudobdellovibrionaceae bacterium
CAACGTCGTCCACGCCGTAAGCGAGTGCAGTTTTGAGCATCGTTCTTTTTGGTCCTCCAGGAGCCGGCAAGGGAACCCAAGCCGCTCGAATGATTGCAGAGACTAAAAAGTTTCACATTAGTACAGGCGACTTGTTTAGAGCCGCCATGAAAAATCAAACACCTCTGGGTTTAGAAGCCAAGTCCTATGTGGACTCTGGCCAGTTGGTACCCGATTCCGTCACCATTGGACTTGTTAAAGAAGTTCTCGAGAAAAACCCCGATGGCGATTTTATATTTGATGGCTTCCCGAGGACAACACCTCAGGCTGAAGCCTTAGAACAGTTAATTACTAAAATGGGCGTGAGCCCGATAAAACATGCACTTTTTTTAGAAGTGCCCCAGGATATCCTCTTTAAAAGGCTGACGGGACGTCGGCTGTGCAAAGACTGTGGGGCTGTTTACCATATTCATTCAACGCCGACGGCTGTCGACGGTGTTTGCGATAAATGTGGTGGAGAGACCTATCAGCGCAAGGACGATAGCGAAGAAGTGATTTCGACGCGACTTGAAGCCTATGCAAAAAGTACTGAGCCCTTGAAGGACTATTACCAGGCAAAAGGACTTTTTGTGGCCATCAACGGACAGGGCGAACCTAAAGACGTCTTTTCTCGTTTCAAAGTTTATTTGTAAACAATTGTTTTCAAATAGTACTAGACGAGGCCTTGTCTAAGGTGTTAAGTTTTGCGGTCCATTGCCTAAAAAGGTGAAAAAAATTGAGTTTTCAAGTGTCAACGCAAATAGCTAAACACTTAAAATTCATAAGGTTTTAAGTTTTTTTATAAAAATGGAATTGATCAATTTAAGAGGTAAAAAATGAAGGTGCGTGCATCAGTAAAACCCATGTGCAACAAGTGCAAAGTCATCAAACGCAAGGGTACCATTCGAGTGATCTGTGAAAACCCTAAACATAAGCAAAGGCAAGGATAATGGCTCGTATTTCAGGTGTCGACTTACCGAAAAATAAAAGGCTAGAAGTTTCTCTTACATATCTCTACGGTGTTGGCCCTAAAAGAGCCAGAGACCTGATGAAGAAAATGGACTTCCCCGCTACAAAAAGAACCCACGAACTAACAGACGCTGATGTGGCTAAAATTCGTGACTTCATTGAAGCTAACTACAAAGTTGAAGGTGATTTACGCCGTGAAGTTTCAATGTCTATTAAACGTTTAATGGATCTTGGTTGTTATCGCGGAGTTCGCCATCGCAAAGGTTTACCAGTGCGTGGTCAGTCTACAAAACAAAATGCCCGAACTCGTAAAGGGCCAAAGAAAACCGTCGCTAATAAGAAGAAGGCCGTCTAAGGAGTGAGTTGAAACATGGCAGTTAAAAAAGCAGCTAAGGCTGCAACAAAAACAGTTAAAAAGAAAGTTAAGAAAAATGTTCCTGCTGGTAAATGCCTTGTGCAAGCTGGCTTCGGAAACACGATCATCACCATCTCTGATCCAGCCGGTAACACACTAGCATGGTCAAGCTCAGGTGCTGTGGGCTTTAAAGGCTCTCGTCGCGGAACACCTTTTGCTGCTCAAATGACAGCTGAAGATGTTGCTAAAAAAGCGGCTGAAGCCGGAGTTCGTTCGGTGGATGTTTTTCTTAAAGGCCCAGGTGCTGGTCGTGAACCAGCCATCCGTGCACTAGCCAATGCAGGAATGCGTGTGACATCTATGCGAGATATCACTCCTGTTCCACACAATGGTTGCAGACCACCAAAAAGACGTAGAATTTAATTTTTTTAATTAGGCAGGAGAACCTCGAATGCAAGAACATTATTATAAATTTTGGCATGATCTCATTAAACCAAAAGCCTTTGAAATCGATCGCGATTCATTGACAGGCCGTTATGGAAAATTCTCTGTAAGACCTCTTGAAAAAGGTTATGGTATCACCCTTGGAAACTCTATGCGCCGAGTCCTACTCAGCTCTATGATGGGATCAGCTGTTTCTGCGATTAAGATCGAAAACGTCCTTCACGAGTTCTCTACCATCCCTGATGTGATTGAAGATGTGACTGACATTATTTTAAATCTTAAAGAAATCCGTTTTGCTCAGTACACTTCTGAGCCCCAAGTTTTAACAATCAATAAAAAAGGCCCTGGTAAAGTGACTGCTGGAGACATCGTTGCTAACGATAAAATCCAAATCCTTAACCCTGACCATCACATTGCTACCCTTGGTGACAATGGTGTTTTTAATGCTCAAATCAAAGTTTCTTTTGGTCGCGGATATGTTCCGGCTGAAGAGCAAGAAGCCGATGCCCTTGGTATTGGTACTATCGCTATGGATTCTTTATTTTCGCCCATCACTCGTGTGAACTACAATGTTTCTGCGGCTCGTGTGGGTCAAAAAACAGATTACGATGCTTTGACACTTGAAGTTTGGACAGATGGTTCTGTTCGTCCCGAAGAGTCAGTGGCTTTGGCTGCTAAAATCATGAAAGAGCAAATGCAAGTGTTCATCAACTTTGATGAAGACGTGGCTCCTAGCGAAGAAAAAATCGAAACTAAAAATACTCAGCTTAACGAAAATCTTTTCAGATCTGTTGATGATCTTGAGCTTTCTGTTCGCAGTGCAAACTGTCTTAAGAACGCCAACATCCGTCACATTGGTGAACTTGTTGTTCGCTCTGAAGCTGAGATGCTTAAAACGAAAAACTTTGGCCGTAAATCTTTGAACGAGATTAAAGAGATCCTTACAGAAATGGGTCTTGGCCTTGGAATGAAAATCGATGGTTGGCCACCGGCTAACTGGGATCCAAATTCCACTCCAATCCGCTCAGCTCCAAAAATGATGGATGATGAGATGGGTGGAGAACACCAATAATAAATTTTTGAATTCCCCATTGTTAAAATGGGGACTGTTTAAGGAGTATTAGTCCGATGAGACATAGAGCGCAGGTAAAAAGGTTTTCCAGATCTCCAGCGGCCCGTAAGGCCCTGATTAAGAGTCTTGTTTTATCTCTTGTAGAACACGAGAGAATTAAAACAACTCTTCCAAAAGCAAAAGAACTTCGTCGTCACGTTGAGCGAGCCATTACCATGGGTCGTAAAGGTGACTTAAGTGCGACACGTATTTTAATGGCTCGTTATCCTAATAAAGATACCGTTCATAAAATCGTTAATAATCTTTCTGTGCGTTTTAAAGATCGTCCAGGTGGTTATACTCGTATCTTAAAACTTGGTAACCGCGCAGGGGACAATGCGCCCATGGCTTTTATTGAGTTCGTTGATTTTAACCCTGCGGCTCCTAACGAGAAGTCGTATAAAGTTAAAATGAAAGACGCCAACAGAAAGCAAGTGATCAAAGAGCTTAATGCTGAAGAGTATACAGCTTACCAAAAAAGTCAGGCCCAAAAAGCCGCTTTGGCCAAGAGAAAAACCCTTCGTCAAATCCAAAACAAATCAAGAGCAGCCAACCGCCCTTCTTAATTTTGTTTTTGCACTCAAAATATCAAGGTCCATTTTTAATAAATGGGCCTTTATTTTTTTAGACCCATCTCATATCCATTCGGTTGTTCTTATTGATAAAATTTAACCTGACACAGATTGCGATTCGTAAATCCGACAGTAACAGGATGAGTTTTTTTAAAAATCTAACACTCGCCTTTTTAGGGGTTTGCCGTTAAGATTTTTTTTTAACTTCAAAGGGGTTCCTAGAGATGAAAATATTAGGTCTTATAGTCGTTCTCGCTTTATCGATTGGTGTTGGTGTCATCATCCAACAAAATCGTACATGGGAGAGCCAAAAACTTCCAGAGTCCTACGCCATCCTAGAAGACCTTGAGAACAAGGGTATATACCAAGGCGATGATATCCAGTTAAAGACCATAGACGGCGAAATCTTAAGCCTAAAGAGCTATCAGGGTAAGATTGTGATCTTAAGCTTCTGGGCCACCTGGTGTGAGCCTTGTGTTGAAGAATTTCCGTCGTTTTTAAAGTTGCTTGATGCCTTTCCGGACAAAATCGTTCTTATTGCCATTTCACAAGATTACGAATCCAAAGACGTGCGCGAATTTGTTGAGGCCTTTAAGGGTTACCGCCCCAACCTCATCCTGACTATGGATGATGACAAAAAATTGGGACAAGCCTTTAAGGTGGACCGTCTGCCCGAGGGCTTTGTCTTTGACGGCCAAGGAAAGCTGAGAAAGAAAATTATTGGGATTCAAGACTGGGCCTCTGAGAACGCCTTAGAGTATTTTAAAACTCTTTAAGAATAAGTATTTTAAAACTGTTTTAGCAAAGGTTATAAGAACGTCAAAAAAACATCTGATTTGATGGATTGAAATGAAGGATTTTTAAATGATTTTACAAATGATGACAGTTAAGTTTTGGCAGGATCGGCTTTATAAAAATGCTTTTGATCCCTGCCGTGAAACAGTCAAAATTGTTAAAAAATATATCAATCAAGATTCGGTTGTTTTTGACTTTGGAGCTGGGGCTGGTGAGGTCAACGGATACAACCTTAAAGGTCTTTGCAAGAAAGTGATGGGGGCTGATTTTGATCCCCGTGTTTTACAGAATCGCTTGCTGGATGAGGGTTTTGTTTTAACCGATTATAAGATTCCTTTGGCCGATCAAAGCGTTGATATTATTTTTTCAATCTATGTTTTCGAACACCTTGAAAGGCCCCAAGAAACGGTTACTGAACTCAACCGTATTTTAAAGCCGGGTGGTCACATTATTGCTTTAACACCCAGTAAATATCATTAAGTATCCATTGCGGCATCATTAACACCTCTTAAATTTCATAAATGGTTTAACTCAAAAAGGGGTTTTGACG
>CAYMBT010000088.1:0-5052 GCA_964388755.1 uncultured Pseudobdellovibrionaceae bacterium
TTTCAATATTAGCCGGTTTTCTTGCTCTTTTTCTTCTCACTGACCCTGCTCTGGCTCAAACACCGGTGGCACCACTGGATCAAGCCCGCTCGATCATTCGTGACTATGAGGCTTTGGATTCCACTAAAAACAGTTTTAATTATTTGCGTTTTGAAGTCATATTAAAACACATCGGCCCTATCAAAGTTCAAAGTGAAGGCGGTGGTCTTACCCCTGCTGATCCTCAGCAAAATAGAACTGTGACTTTAACTAGAGAATCGGTGGCTTTATTTGATTCAGTCATTCAAAATTTTGAGCGACAAACGAGCAATAAAGTGCTTTTTTCTCTCGCCACAGGTATTGTGCGTGAATTAAAAACATTTGCTCAGAGTGCCGATGCTCTTCACGCCCAGAATCTAGCAGAGCTTTACAGTTCTAATGGCTACAGTATTAAAAAATCAATTCGCCACGGAGTTCATCACCTTCCGGCTGAGATCCTTCGATTTGCCGCAGCCATGGTTATTGTCAGGGTGGCCAGCTGTTATGGCACTAGCACGACTGGAAGTATTGGCCAGCTGATGACATTTCAGTCTCCCGAAGGAATTAAATCATCACCCAACGATCCTGCTTGCGTCACCGAAATTGCTGAAATGCTAAGCTCACCCATTTTTTATATTGGGTTTTCAGCCTTTATTGTTGGCTCTCCGGTTGTGAGTGCTTTAGCGATGAAGACACTTAAAAAAATTGATCCTGCCAACGGTCCCCGTTCGCAAAGTATTGCTCGCAATTGGGTTCCTAACATAGCACTCGCTGCCGGTTTTATTTCAGATCATTTGGTTGTGACACTTTTGCATAATCCTGACATCTCGAAGTGCGGAATTTCAATTGTTCCAAATTCGATTAAAGGTCTTCAACAACGACTTGATCAACAAGTGATTCGACAAACTGACGAAGAGGTTGAACTTGATTTTTACAGTGCCTTTTCTGATGAAAGTTGCCGACGCGCTGGTCGATATATTAGCTCCAATCAATTTTTAGCCGAAGAGATGGGGGTTGGAATTGTTGGCCTTCTTGCTACAGCAACCACGCTCTCTAAAGCCACATCATTACTGGGTCGAGCAAAAAACATCACAAAAAATGTGAGCTTTGCATTCACGGCCACGGGCTGGGGTGGAGTTGTTGTAGGCACAGTGAGAATGGTTGCCTTTCTTGGTCTTTTTGAGTTGATTCATCCCTATGTACTTAAAGCCTACAACACCGCTTATCTTGAGCCCAAAGTGGACGGCTTCAATGATGATTTTATCGCAAGCTACACAAACCTTCTTACCCAAGATTTTGTGCCAAGGACAGAACCTGTATGCTCAAAGCACTATTCCGGCTTTGAAGAAGATGGCACTTTTGAAGTTTGTACAAAAGTACCTATGCTTGCCGAGATTAAAACATTCAGTGATTTTAATAAGGTTTGGAGAAGTCGTAAAATTTTAGGCGAGTTTAATATGTACCAAACCCGCTGGCGCAAAAAACTCACTAGCTTCATCACCAACTATTTTGCAGGCCTCGAGCAGGTGCAAAACCTCTCGCGCAGTCGAGAAGTTTTTCTCACCGGTGAAAGTCAGTATGAAAACGAATATAAAAAATTGAGGGACCAACAAATTGCAGCCTCCCTTCTTGAACTTGAGCCCAACTCGAGCCTTCACGAAAGCATTCTTAGTGATATGCAGTTTGAAGTTGAAGAACATATTTTTAACTCAAATTACACCAGCCCCATTATGGAGCTTTCATTTGATAACCCTGAAAGACAGGTTTTTGATCTTCTCGTCGATCAAAATATTCGCCAGTACGACATGGTCATCCATAAAGAGGGCGATCTTTTTTATGGA
The DNA here is from genome assembly GCA_964388755.1 of uncultured Pseudobdellovibrionaceae bacterium. Taxonomy (GTDB): domain Bacteria; phylum Bdellovibrionota; class Bdellovibrionia; order Bdellovibrionales; family JAGQZY01; genus JAGQZY01. Next base: position 1,860 of record CAYMBT010000088.1, read on the forward strand.
CTCGGTGGCGAGCAAAATCGTCCCACACTGCGTGAAGTTGAAGATTTGATCGATTTAATGATTCAGTTTATGGACTACAATTATGTTCAAATTGAACATCCCCTTTGGCCCCACGCTCGAATGTACCGACCCGAAATGGAGGAGACCCTTATTTCTTTAGGAATGCCCGCAGAATTGGTCACTTTTCACGACAATATTAACCAAATCCGCCGCCTGATCACGTCTGAAAAACAACAAGATATCGCTTTAGGCTTTCTGCTTTTTAGCGACTGGAAGTACTTTATGTACGGCCAACAGTCTCGCAGACAACAAGACTTAGATGCGCCAGAAACTCTTCGCTTTAACCCCCAAGGCATGCGACCAGAACAGTACGAAATGTACCAAAAAATCTCCACGGCCCTTGAACACTTTAGCCCCCTCTTTCCATACGAGTATATCTATATCGAATCGACATACTCTGATTTAGCACAAAGAGAAAAATCTCCTGACGATTCTCAGTGGTCAAATTCTGCGTATGGCATGGACTCTAAGGCCCTATCCAACTTTGCGCTCACTCAAATGATCTGCGGGGCCCAAACAGGTTTTCTAAACGATTTATTAAATGGTGATCGTGATGGTTTAGCCTTAGAATTCCCCTTCCCCCATTTAAGAAATGATAATATTTGTCGCAATTTGTACTTTCCGGTGCGGGTGGGTGATTCTATGGACCCTTCAGCCATTCGTAGTGTTTATGCCGGTCAAGATGGACTTCATATTGGACTTCACAACGCTTATATTCTTGCACCCAAAGAGAGTCCTAGATCTCCCTTGCATTTTGATAATGAACAGGATGCTGCCAACTGGTGGAACGAAAATATTAAAAAGCAAAGTCTGGCTCGCCTGGTTCAAATGGAAAAAGACTATAAACTCATGATCGAAGAGCATTTTCTACCACTCATTAGTGATACCGAGCTACCAACCAGTTCGTACTGGGAGAGTTTTTTGAAATATTTACCCTGGGTTGATGGTGGTCAGCATCAGATACTTCACAATTACACCTCGACCAACAGTCTTACTTTAAGTTTCGTGAATGAGCTTTTTCACTACCAAAAGGCCATTGAGGCCATTACGCCGGTCAGTGAACGTGCTAAAATAAACACCCTTATTGAGGGTCTTGGACGTTGTGTTGTGCAACTTATGAACAGCATAGCAGAGAAAAATTACACAGCTCAAAAAAGCCAATGTGATGACATCCGAATTGATGCTATAGATGAATTTATATTTCAACAGCAGAAATATACAGATGATGAGGTCTCAAAACTTCTTAACATGAACCAGTCTGAAGAACTTATGACAGGTGGGGATTCATCAAAAATGAAGGACCGAGTAAAGCTTGAAATCGGTCAAAAGATTTTATCGATTCTTAATGAGATCGATATGTACAACGAAATGGTCAATAAGGGTTTTAAATTTAATTTAGATTCAGGAGAATAAAGATGAAAATAGTGCTCATGCTCGCCACCCTCACATTAACAATCACTTCTTTTGCTACACCACGTCCTGGTGGAAAGCCCGAAGGTCGCCGTGAAGGTGTTACCACTGGCCGTGCTTCAGAAGCCCTGGTTCGATTTAACCGCTCTTGTTCTGAGTCTTTAGGTTCAGAGATCAATGTTCGTTTACCAGAGACCCTTAAACCAGAAGAGATGACAACTCTTGTTCAAAGAGCCGAAGTTCTTTCTGAAACCCTTAAAATCAGAGAAGTTGAGCTTAAAGAAGATTCTTTAAAGCGCACTGAGCTTTCTAATATTTTAGAGTCTCTTAATGGTGCTCTTCAAGCCCGTTCACGTTTTGTTGATTATTTAACAAATGCTCGTGAAGCTAAAATCGAAAGCACTCGTGAAGCTAACGAAGTGGCTCAAGATTTAATCAATCTTATCGACAATGCCTTCACTATCATTGATGCAAAAGTGAAAGACTCTCCTGATGCACCTGTGAGCACAGCCCAAATTCTTCGTGTTCTAGATGTCCTTGGAAGTGTTAACAGAGCTCGTTTGACTAAAGAAGACCTGATTGCTTTTGAATCTTCGATCAAAGACATCTTCGGCAACCAATACTCAATCAAACAAGTGGCCCGTTGTCGTTAATACTTTATAAATCAGTAATTTTCGAAAAAAGCCCAAGTTTTAAAACTTGGGCTTTTTTTTTACAACAATCAAAAATAACCGTTATAAGTTTTGACGAAGCAATTCTTGATAAAAATCCTTGTGCTGCAGAGCTATGTTCTGTGCACTAAAATGTTCAGCCCTTTTAAATCCCATTTCATGAAATTGACAATACTTGGCTGGCGCCTTTAAGAAATCAACAATCGCCTTTTCCCATGCGCGAGGGTTGGCCTCTGGCAATATCACTCCAGCATCACCAACGACATAGGGAATTTCGCCAGAGTCACTGGCAAATACTGTCACACCACAAGCAAAAGCCTCGACGATCATTCTGCCGAACTGTTCTTTCCAAAAGTGTCTAGTTTGGCTTGGCGCCAGCAATAAGTCACAAATTGGTAGATACCTTGGCACCTCTTCATGCTTAAGAAGAATTAATTGAACTCGATCTTCAAATCCCTCTTTTTTTATCCATTCTTTAATTTTTTTTTCGTAGGGACCTGAACCCATTATGAGTAGACTCCATTCTTGGTCTTTGAGCTGCGAAAAAACTTCCATAATAAGATCACAGCCTTTTTCTTCAGAGAGTCGTCCTAAAAAGCCAATGACTGGTGAGGTGAGGTTCAACTTCTCTTGTCTTTCTTTTTTTTCAGCAAGACTTATTGGTTTAAATAATTTTGTATCAACCGCTAAAGTGAGTTTTTTAGCTTTATCCGGAAAACCCTTCTCAATCATTGCTTTATAAACTAACTCACCCGCCGCTATCCAAGAGTTCGATGATTCAAAAGTGAATTTTTCAAAATAACTAAATGGAAAAACATAATTTTTAACCAAACTTTGGAAGGTTAAAAAAACATACGGTAATTTGACTTGTTTTGCGAGTCTTGCAATTTGGTATCCTGACAGAATATAGGGTTCTTCCCAAATATGAAGTAGGTCATATTTATTTTGAAAGACTTTTTTTAGTTGAGTGGGATGATAGAAAAAAATATGCATTTTTTCAGTGAAGTAGCATGGAATTGGAATCAAATTGATTTTTGAATCTTTGGGCTCAG
>CAYMBT010000088.1:5062-10437 GCA_964388755.1 uncultured Pseudobdellovibrionaceae bacterium
TCTGAAACTGCGGGACGCGACGTATACGACGTTATCTTTGGGCTCAGGTTCATATGTCAATGTCCTTAAAGAACCTTTAAAACTTTCAGGTGTTACCAGAGTCACTTCAAAACGTTTGTCTTCTGCCATCTCTCGCGCGATAGAGCGATTTAAGGCGATTGTATAGGAATGACCTATCGATAAAATTCTTATTTTTTTTTCCATTTTGTTAGAATAGTCGAAAGCCCACAGTCACCCAATGAGAGAATTCTTAATCTATACCCGTTTCAGACCTTAGTCGCAAAAATACGCTTTTGAAATTATATGATCTATTTAGCAGGAACTGATTGTTTTTTCTTTTCTATTGATTCAGTGATTTCTTTAAGTTGATTTTTATTATGTGTAGAGAGTTTACGATAAAGGGATTCAGGATTTTTTTGCGCCTCCATCAGAAGCTTTTGCAAAACTGCAGAATCCCCTTGAGCTTCGCGGACTAAGTCCTTAAAAATATTAGCACTTAAAGCATAGATATCATCTGACATTGCCCCTTGCTTGACGAGCTGCTCCACCATATCGTCAGCTTTTTGTGCATCAGGGTGCTCGTTAATGACTTTTCCCCTATCAGACTCTGAATTCAGAAGCTTAATTGTTTTATCCAAAGCTTCTTGATCCACCGAATTGAGGTTATCTGCAAAACTCAAAGAAACATAAAAAATACTCACAAAAATAAGTAATAGCTTTGCCATACTAAAGTATCGGTAATAACCCACTATAACTTAAAAACTCGTACTTTCTGAAAAGAGAGAATCTCACTTTGATACACACTGCCTCACTATAGCTATTTATAATATTTTGAACCGACGCTAGTCTGATGACCAGCTTAACTCTTGAAACAAAAAGACAATTTTATTTTTAGCCCTATCGGCACTAACCTTTACTGATGGAAAAACATATCCCTGTGAAAATAATGATTCATGATCTTAATCCCTGGGGAGGACAAGATCGATCTGTTCTTGAAATTGCATGGGCCTTAAATAAATATCACCCGTTAGAAATCCACTCCTACACTCTAGAAGGCTATAAAAATTGGCCAAACATGAAACATATAAAATATGATGCTTTTATCAAAAAACCCATTTTATTTAAGTTTCTCGATTATCAACTTAAAAGCTATAATACTACAAATCTTGACCATACAACTCAGTTGATACAGTCCACTGGGACAGCTTCCCTGAGAAGTCATGTTATCCAGGTTCAATTTGTTCACAAGACTTGGCAAAAAATTGCTGAATCTTTACCTGCGGAAAATAGTTCTGAGGTTTCAATATTAAAAAGAATTTATAAGAACTTATTAGACTTTTATAAAGTTCAAACAGAAATAACACTTTACACAAAAAATAAATACTATGTTGCAATATCACATGGCATTAAAAAAGAGCTTATAGAACATTATCAAATACCCGCCCATAAAATTCAAGTCATCCATCACGGGGTTAATGCTCAATACTTTAAACCTTATAAAAATAATCCAGAAGCCGAAAGAATCAGAAAAGATATTCGACAAAACCTTTTAATCGATGAAAATGATATTGTCTTACTTCATGTCGGCGCCCTTAATGCAAGAAAAGGTCTTTTTCAAACATTTAAGCTTTTATCGTATTTTAAAAAAAATGGATTTAAAAATATTAAATACATTGCTGTTGGGCAGGGTGAAAATTCAATGATCCACAGACTCATTAAAAGTGAAAACGTGGAAGACATGGTTAAAATCGTGCCCCATTCAAAAGATATTCGTAACTATTACTGGGCTTCTGATATTTTTTACTTTCCGACTTACTATGAACCATTTGGACTTGTTACACTAGAAGCTATGGCCAGCGGATTACCGACTTTCGTCAGTCAGACTGCTGGCTCTGCCGAAATAATCACTGACGGTATCGACGGGTTACTCTTCAATCCAAAAGACACTTTAGAAAAAATTGCTCATAAGCTTACCCCATACATTAAAGATAAAAAACTACGGGAACAGCTTGCTCACAGTGGGCACCAAAAAGCACAAAACTACGACTGGGATCAAGTGGGCATAAAGTATTCTGAATTCTATCAAAAAATTAGTCAGGACAAAGGAACTGAAAAAAAACTTCAAGAATAGCTGAAAAAATCATATCAAAAATACATTTTTTACATATTAATGGGATCTCTTTTACCGGAGCTGGAGCTTAGTCCAGTGAGCCTAGATTAAAATTAATAGTTTAATTTGAAATAAAAATTAAGAATTAAAGTTAATCGCTTGATACATTGTTGTCTTGGACTACTAATTTATATAAGTTATGGGATAATATTTGGTATGGCGAAACAGTATCCGCCCATTGCGACCTATCTCATTTCAATGGCATTATTTGTATTTGGCTTCAGCCTTGATCGACTGGGTTTCGAATTTCTTGCCATTGTAACAATACTCTCAACTCTTCTTACAATATTTTTATTACCGCTCAAAATATCTCTGATGTTGGTTTTTGTCTTTATTTCTTTTCAGGGTTTCTTTAAAGTGATTTCAAATTACCACCCTTTTATACACCTTGGGGGCGATATTGTTGTATTGACTCTCCTTTTGAAGTTTTTGGTATTTAACCCGCCCTTTTTGCAAAAACAAAAAATACCAAACCCACCACTGACATGGATCTTTCCAATTTACTTTTTATGGCTCTTTATAGTCTATTTTAACCCCTATTCTTTGGGAATAATTCCTTCAATCGCAGGATCTAAGATTTATATCACAATGTTTTTACTTTATTTCTTTGGATATTACCTCATCCAAAGTCAAAAAGAGGTTCAACAATTTTTTATTTTATTTATCGTACTCACTTTAATTCATACCTCTTTGACTATTTACCAAGGATTTATTGGCCCATCCAGTGTCACCTCAATCCATCCACGCTACGCAATTCAGCTGGCCAAATATCTAGACACAGCTTTTAGACCATTTGGTCTTACGAATCTACCTGGGGGACCATCAGTTTATATTTACACAAGCATTCCATTCTTCCTTTACTTTATTTATCTCGGGCAAACAAAATTACTGAGCTTTTTTTATGCTTCAGTTTTACCACTTGTTGGGGTTGCGCTGCTTTTTTGTCAGGTACGGTCGGCCATTATAAAAGCTATTATTGCTGGAGTTATTTTTGTCGCAACTCTTTTAACCAGTAAAATTCAATTTTCACCACAAAAACGCATAAGGTATTTGATTGGATCCATCGGGATGGCCGCATTACTCTACCTCGTTGTCCCACTTTATATGAAAGCCTCCGTTGACTCTTACGAGGATAATGAAAGGGCCTTCGACAGAAGCCTTTCAACTTTTGACATGAATGCGGTATCAAATGCCCGAAGAGGGGTATGGGACCGTTTCATTTTCTATATTAAAACAGTCCCAATGGGAGCTGGATATTCTAGGGTTGGAGCCTCTGCAGGAACTTTTCAAAATTATTTACATGCTGACCCTTACTTTCCAAAAAATTATTTCTTTGCAGACAATCTATTCATAACTCTTGTGATTGAAATTGGAATACCTGGGCTATTTATGATTTTACTAATGTTGTTTTTTATTTTCTACAAAGGCTATCAGTTTTGGCGCTATGAAAGGCGTCAGTCTCTCATCCCTTTACAACTTGCTATTTTAAGTTCACTTTTTGCCATAATCATTGGATCCTATGGAGGAGAGGGACTCATATATAATCCAGAATCAAGCTTCTTTTGGTTATTTGCCGGAATATTAATGAGAACTGAAAGTAAAGACTTCAGACTCGAAGAACTCAATATTTCTTAATCTTTCATCTTTTAAAAATTAAAAGCTCAAGGAGTCGATTAAATTTCAGAGTTTGACCGGGGATGAATCTATAGTGACAATAGTGGTATGAACAAAATCAGGCGTGAACAAATAGGTTTTCATTGTTTATAAAAAATCATGTTCTTGTTATTGCCACTGACTTCCCGCCTCAATACGGCGGGGTTGCTACCTATTCAAGTGAGCTTGTGGATTATTAAAAAAAAAAATAATATATCATTTCACTTAATGACCCATTCGAAATTCAAATCCAATGATGCCAATGTGAGTTCTGTCAAACTGAACACTCATGGATTACTTTCTGTGCCTCGACTTACGATTTTTTTGATGGGACTGATCAGACAACAAAAACCTAGCTTTATCATAAACACTCTTTGGCTTCCGGGTGGCCTGGCTACTTTTTTAGCTCTCTTTTTTTTACGGCTAAAGATTCCATACTCAATCACCCTTCATGGAATGGAGATCGTTGAGTCTGATCACAGTTTTAAACATCGAGTAAGAAAAAAATTGAGCTTTCTAAAAACATTAACACTTAAAAATGCTCACAAAGTCATCTGTGTCAGTCAGTTTACAAAACACTTGGCTGAAAAAATTCTTGGACAACAAAATCGACAAAACATCTATGTGGTTCATAATGGAATTAATCCCAAGAAGTTTAAATTACTCACACAAACAGTGTCTGATCATAAAAATGACCCCAAAATTTTAAGTGTTTGCCGTCTACAACCCCATAAAGGGATCGACCAAGTTCTAAAAAGTTTACCCGAGGTTATCAATCACTTTCCTCGGCTTCTTTATACTGTTGTTGGTGACGGTCCCGATAAAAATAGGCTCATAGAATTAAGCCAAAAACTTTTATTACAGAATCATGTTCAATTTCTAGGTTCCTTACCACAACCTGAACTTGAAAGAGTTTACTCAGATCAGGATCTTTTTGTTCTTCTTTCGCGACAAGAAAATCATCATGTCGAGGGTTTTGGTTTGGTTTTCTTAGAGGCTGCACTTTATAGGCTTCCAAGCCTTGGTGGGCTCAGTGGAGGGGTCCCTGAAGCCATTGAAGATGGGGTGACAGGATGGCTTGTGGATCCCAATGATGTTACAAAAATAAGGGCACAGTTAATCTCCATTCTTTCTCAACCCAGTCTTATAAAAAGCATGGGCCAAACGGCTTATGATAAAACACGAGAGCATAAAACTTGGGATAAAAGCTTTTCGAAAATGTTTAAAATTTTGGAGCTTCAATGACAGCTTTTTTTTCGATCTCGACACAACTTGGGGGGGCTGAAAGAAGCTTACTGGATTTTATGACCGAGTATCATAAAATCAATCCCCACATACTCTTAATCGCTGCCAAAAAGACAGGCCCTCTTATCGATGAGATCAAAAAACAAAACATTGAAATCGTGACATTTGAAATCCCAGACTGGTTTCTCAATCTATCTCGCCGCAAACCCTTACTTTTTATTATGAATCTACCACTCTTATTTATTTACCTCATACCTTTATACCTCAATCTTCATTTTTTGATTAAAAAACGAAAAATCAAAACCCT
>CAYMBT010000089.1:0-10347 GCA_964388755.1 uncultured Pseudobdellovibrionaceae bacterium
AATACGATTTGCACTCAGTTGGGTGAGAAACTGGCGACCAAACCGCAAATCATAGTACTCTTCAATGGCCATTAAATACTTCCCCAACTTTAAGTCCTTTGATTTAAAATCTTTAGGACCTTGTTTTTTATCAAACTTTTTGAGCTCTCAAAAAAATACCACTATCCCCATAATAGTTACTATAAGTTTACATGACAATTTATTCATAGAGTTTAAACTTCTCAAACTGACACACTTCTTAACAATAATGAAACCCCCACGTCTCAATAGCATCACAAGTATTTTTGAGCTCATTGAGAGATCAAAACAACTCCTTTAGTTTTGATAAAAAAAATACACTTGAATCTTTTTCTAGACTCAAAATCAATTAAAACTGTTGATTTTTGCACTTAAAATTTAAATTAGATATGGATATATTGGTCCCTATGAAATAGACTAGAGTCTTGTCACTTGAGGGGGATCTCTAGTCATGACCATTAAACCCAATATGATTTTTATAATGTGGCTTATTTTCGCTGGCCTTGGAACATCTTTATTCTTTCAAAACTGTTCAGATTCTGGTTTAAAAAGTTCTTGGTCTGATCAAAGCAGTAACAATGGATCAGACACTGGTAATGACCAGGGCGAAGATGTGATGATACCCGAAGAGCCCGCTCCGGATGTTGGATTTCAAAAAAACGACCCTTTTAACTACGCTTCTTTGCCGACAGCCCTTCAACAACAAATGGTTCAGGTTCAAATTGATGTATTAAACTATGCAACCTACACCACCGGCGCAAAAGCTATTGCGATCAATCAATATGGCCTTGGTTTTGTCAGTCTTAAATCCAGCGGAGACGTTGAAGAGGCTAAACTGACTGCCCTTGAATCTTGCTACGCTATCGGCGGCTCCCAACCCTGTGGATTATTGGCGGTGGGTGATGTTTTTGAAGTCAGCCTCAGCGATCTGGCCACCAGTTTTACTTATAATTTAACGGCCGAGGCTAATCTTAATGCCAACATACCTTTTTTACCCCTCGCCACACGCGCCACAGTCTTTACGGCTTATAATAATGCAGCAAACCCAAAAGCCTTAGCCATATCTTTAGATGGTGGATTCAATTGGGTAGCACACACTGTGGCTCGCCCGGTTCTTAACATTCAAGAGGCCCAGAGGCTTGCCCTCGAGAGATGCGAGATGCTGAGTGTTTTATCACCGTGCACCCTTTACGCCTCTAACAACAATGTGGTGTTTCAACCAACGATGATCAACCGTGCACCTGTGATTAACTATCAACAAACCCAGGTTGCTTTAGGTATTCCGGGGATGCGAACCACTGCGTTTAATGATCTGATTCGTGATACTTATATGCGTAATATTACGGCCACAAATTTTGGCGCAATCTATATCACCGCCAATGGTGCTGGTGGATACAGTTACAATTCTAACAGCAGTCAATCGGTCAACACCGCGGCCCTTAATAACTGTAATACAAATGCAGATGGCAGGCCTTGTTTTAAATTTGCTGAAAAGCTGGTGGTACAAAACTATTTACCAAACATTAGAGGGCTGACCTACAACAGGCTGACCCACTGCCAAGTGGTTCCACGCACAAGTTGTGCGGCTCACAATGCCATGGGATGTTTTGAAGCCCAGGCCTATGTTATAAACAGTCTAGGGATTCCTGAGCTAGCAAGTTGTTTATAATCATTGCAAGCTTTGGATTAATTTTGCATCCTTGTTTGATATGAAAAGAAAATACAACACCATAATTATCCTAGGGACGTTAACGGCCATCTTTCTTCTTCTTTTGCTTTCGCCCAAAGAAAGTTTAGAAAATGAATCTGATACTGACTTAGATACAAATATTGAAGCGACCAAGAATCCAGACGACGACTCAACAGACGATCTCAGCAAAGATGATCAGCGAAACCTCAATCAAGCTCAAGCTGATCAACCCTTTGACCCTGAAGCTTTTAAAACAAAATATCCTGGCCCTTGGAGCATGACCTATAACGAACAAGGCGAAATACAGTCGTTGTCCGGCGGAACCATCCCCTTAAAAAATCTGAGCACACAAAGTGTTATCAATACAGCTCGTGAAATGGCGCCCTATTTTGGCGTTCCTGCTGATCAACTCTCTGATAAAGTGGTTGAACCCTCAGAAACTCCTCATGGTAAAAACTTTAAAGTGGCCCAGACCTACCAGGGCCTCCCTGTCTATGATTCTTCTTTGTTTTATTACGCCAGCAAAAAAGATACGAGTTTAAGAATTATTGATAACTCTTTAAAGATCATTGATGAAGCCTCTTTAGAAAAAAAATATGATCCAGATGACGCTCTTGATATCGTGTTAAGAAGTTTTGCTGGCTTTAAAAAACTTGAAACGGCACCCATTGAATCTTTTATTTATGTGATCAATCAAAAGGGCGAATGGGTTTACCGAATCATCATCACTAACACACAGGACGACCGCGAAATCCTAATCAGTGCTTTGACTGGTGATATTTTATTGAATCAAAGCCTTGTGATTGAATAATCGGCCCATCAAGGAATATTGATCTGACGACGCTGAAACTCGGCACGAAAAAGGGGTGTTAACTCGCCACTGTTCATGGCCTGATCCAGAGTTGCAATTTTATTAAAGATCGAGAGCCATCCATCATCCCTTAAAACCAGAAGATGTTCTGTGAAAAGTGTATCGACTTTTTTTGCACCTAAATTAGGTGTCAATGCTTCGGCCCGTTTTCTCACTTCAGCCCAAATGCCTGCATAGATGATCCCTAAAGCATGGATTTGGGAACAAGGGATATTGCTGACTGTTAAGTTGATATATCGATTCACGTTACGACTCAGACCACAGTTGGTAGTACCAAGAAGAGTATTGGTTAAAGACTCTCCACCGGTTGGACTATTAGGAAAGAGCATATAATAAGTATAGTCTCCGGCCCCTTCTGCCAATGCCCTTGGGCAACCATTAGCAGCACTGGTGCAACAGGTCCCACCAATATTTGTAGGACAAGCTTGAGAGTTTAAAGCAGAGTAATGATTATCAGTGGCCCAACGGTGATTGGCGTGTCCTAGTTCGTGAACAGCAATCTCTCCACTGAGACCAAAACTTGTACCTCCGGATGTGATTCCCATTCTGACATCATTTTGTGTGGTTCTAAAAGAGGCGCCCTCATAGTTTGCTGTTACGGCATCGACTTGAACCATTCTGTTTTCGGCATGGTATGTTCCGGTTTGCAATTTTATAAAACTAATAAAGGTCTGCATCCAATGATAAACCATTAATTGTGTCACTTGATGAGCTTGTGACGGATAGGCCCGTTTAAAATTATTATCTGTTGCTAGCACTCGAGTGCCCGTTGTGGTCATTACGTTGATACTGCTATTGCGAAGATTTCCGCTTCCATCAGTCCCCAGAATTCGCACAGCATGGGTTTGATCGGCACTGATGTCAGAGGTGGATAAGATGGGAGAGGCATAAGGCATTCCTCTTTGTCCCACTGGATTCTTCCAGAAGATACAGGCGTTGAAGTTGGCATTCTGAGCGCAGCCAGGAACTAAGTTAGGCTGTAAGTAAGTCATAAACTCTGGCAGTGGCTCAGGCTCTGGAAGTTCAGGTAAAGTTGGCTCTGGTTCAGGTGTTGGTTCATCAACGACCACAGGATCGGCGAGCGAGCTGCTTTGCTGAGAGTCATCATAGGCTAAAAACTCTTGCCCACAATTTTGATACAGAAACAAAGTGAATGCCAAAAAAATGACAATAGAGAACAATGATTTTTTATTCATACCCACCCCATCAAAAAATTATAATTTTAAATACGTGATAAGACCAATATTTAATCTCTTACTTTACCTCAAGCGTCTCTGAATGAGATTTAATTCAGTTCATTCAAGAAATGAGGATAATCTGCTGTATAAGACGTTGTATGTTGTCTAAAGTTTGTATAATGATTGGTATGGATAAAAATCAGATCCTTAAAAAACTCACTCACCCCAATCAAGAGCTTTATTTTATTCTTGATATCGATTCGACCTTAGTGAGCACACATCAGCGTAACCAAAAGATCATTCTTGATTTTTGCTCTGAAAATTCTTTAAATTATCCTGTTGAATGCCAACAGCTTAAAAATATTCAGTGTCAAAATGGTGATTATGGTTTTAAAAGCGCATTGATTCGCATGAACTTTAAAAGCCAAACCGAAAACTTCTCAAAAATTCTTGATCAATACTGGCGAGAACGTTTTTTTTCGAACCACTATCTTTATTTAGATCAACCCAATCCGGGGGCCGTTGATTGGGTCAAGGGTTTAGAGAGTCAAAAAATTTCATTCACTTACCTAACCGCTCGTCATCACAGTACCATGTGGTCAGGGACTCTAACAACTATGGCTCAGATGGGCTTCCCTATTTCTGAAAAAAATCTTTTTTTAAAAATGGATAAAAACGAAAAAGATGAAATTTATAAAGTCAAAACACTAGAGAATCTCAAAGCAGAGATTAAAAACAAAGAAATCATTTTTGTGGATAATGAGCCGGTGGTCCTGTGCCAACTTAAAAAAGACTTTAAGTCAGATCCCCCATTGAGTCTTGTTTGGTTTAATTCTTGTCACTCTGGGCGAATGACCGCCCCCGAAGAAGCTTTAGAGATCAGTGACTTTATTTTCTAAATAATTAAGACACATCATTATCGAAGCCAGCATCAGTGAATGGTTCACTTCGCCATTTTTAATGTGTGCTTTAAGTTGATCAAGGCTGCACAGATAAAGTTCCATATCTTCAAACTCATCCCACTGGGTGTCTTGGGTTTTATGACTATTCAGCGCAATATAAGTCCACATACGATTGGATTGAAGGGCCGGGTTTGGATAATGAAACCCAAGCTCAATAATTTCTTGGGAATCATAACCTGTTTCTTCAAGCATCTCTCGCCTGGCCCCAAAGATTGCACTTTCGTTTGATTTTGGATCAAGGGATCCTCCGGGGACTTCAAGATGAACAAGGCCAGAGCCATGCCGATATTGTTTGATAAGGACAAGCTCACCTTTGGCTGTCACAGGTAAAATATTCACCCAATCCGGAAAGTCTAAAACAAAATAGCGTGGCATGATTCGACCATCAGGAAGCTGGCATCGATCGGATCTTAAATTAAGAAGTCCAGATGAAAAAAGTGGAGTTGATTCAAGGGTTTTCCATTTCATAAGATTGATCCTTTTTTTAAAGCCCACTGTCTTCTCAACGAAAGTCGTTCAATGGGGTCACCTTTGATAAAGTGCTCAAAAAACTTCTTCTCAAGAATATCCTCTTTGACTTTTATCTCTTTGAGATCTGTTGCAAGGGACCTGTGAAATATCACAAATTCTTTGGCTTCTCTCAAGGATTAAAAAACTTTTTCTCTGGCTTCTTCGGCCCATAAAAGTTAAGTAATGAGCCATGTCCCTGACACTGGTTGCCACTCCGATTGGTCATAAAGATGATATTACTCTCAGAGCCATAGAAAGCCTCAAAGAGGCCGACCTTTATATCGGCGAAGAACGAAAACCCCTTTTTAGACTGATCAAAGAACTGGGTCTTCCCACTCCACTTAACTTTGAACTTCTCAACGAACACTCTACCCCTGATGAAATTAAACACTTAGCAAGCCTTTGCCAAAATCAAAAAGTGGCCCTTGTCACTGACTGTGGCACGCCAGGCTTTAGTGACCCAGGGGCAGAGCTGGTCAAAGCCTGTCGCAAGATGAATATCAAAGTTTTTGCTAACCCCGGGCCATCTTCACTCACCTATTTTTTAAGTATGACAGGCCTAAAGCTCACCGAATTTTTATTCTCTGGCTTTTTACCCCGCGAAACGAGCGAGAGACTTAAGAAACTCGAGAGTTTTAATAAAATTAAAATTCCAATTATTGTGATGGACACCCCCTATCGCCTTAAAAAAACTCTGCAAGAGTGTTTAGAAGTGTTGCCGCAAAAAAATTATATTCTTGGTATGGATTTTACTAAAGACTCTGAAAAGTTTCTGATCGGTTCTATCACTGATGTGGTCAAAAAATACGACGGCGAAAAACGAGAGTTTTTGCTTTTAATTTATTAGGAGCACTCGTAGGCTAAGACTACATAACTTTATACGGATTTGAAAATAACTTTCTTAAAAATTTATTAAACTGGTCGTGCGGGTATACCCACAACCGTTTGCCCCTCGGGGACATCTTTAGTGACAACAGAGTTGGCGCCGACTTTAGAGTCATGGCCTAAATAAATAGGACCTAAAACTTTTGCACCAGCACCCACTAAAACTCGATCAGCTAAAGTAGGATGACGTTTGATGTCTTGGGTGCTGACGCCCCCTAATGTCACTCCGTGATAAAGGATACAGTCATCACCAATAATTGTGGTTTCACCAATCACAAGCCCAATTCCATGATCGATCACAAGCCTGCGACCAATCTTTGCTCCGGGATGGATTTCGATGAGTGTTAGTAAACGGGCCACTTCAGAAATCAGGCGCGCTAAAAAAAAAAGTCTAAGATTATAAAAAAAGTGGGCTATGCGATGAAACAAAATAGCTCTGGGACCTGGGTAGAGAAATAAAACCTCAAGCAAGGACTTGGCCGCGGGATCATAGTTTTTGTAGGCTTTCAGTAAATCGATCATGTGTCTTTCAGTTTAAAATTATTTTTAAAGAAGTGTCGTGCATACAGATTATTAAAAGACGACCATGATTCGTCACCGGATTGATCTTGACCCATAAACTGTGAAATAGAATCCACCTTAGAATCAAAATCATCCACCATCCACACGACATAAGCTTCAAGCAGCATCGGCACCTTAGGTGAGCCGTACTCCAGTTTACCGTGGTGGCTTAAAATAATATGTTTGAGGATCATTTTTAACTCTTCTGGAAATCCAAGAATTTGTGAGGCTTTCTTTTCAACCAGCTCTGAGGACATCACAAGATGACCCACAAGCCTTCCCTTATCAGTGTAACGAATGCCTTTGTTGGTCCATTCAAGCTCCCAAATTTTTCCGAGGTCATGAAAAAGAGCACCAAAAAGAAGAAGATCCAGATTCAGTTGTGGATACTGCTGGCCAATAAACACCATTAGTTGGCTAATGGATAAAATATGTTCGATTAAACCACCCACCTTCACGTGATGGATCGATTTAGCGGCCGGAGACTTTAAAAGCTGCTCTTTGATTTGGGGATCACCTAATGTGGCGTCAATCAATTGCTTAATATAAGGGGATTCAACCAGGGCTGTGATATTGATCAGCTCTTGAAAAACCTCTTCGGGAGAGCGATTAATGGCCCCCACATAATCTTGAAAATTAAGTTCTTCGTCTTTAACCGCATCAATTTTATGGACAACAATTTGTTTTTTATTTTGAAAAAGCTGAACCTGACCTTTAACGACCACAATATCGCCCGAATCAAAAAGGTTATTCATGCGCTCGATATTGTCCCAAATTTTTGCATCCACACTGCCACTGCGATCTGACAAATAGAGAGAGATGTAGGGGTTACCTTTTTTGTCTTTAAGAAGGATCTTATTTTTAGCAAGAAAAGTGGTATGTAATATCTGTTTGTCTTCGAGATCGACAACAAAAAGCTTTTCCATTTTTCTCCTTACTCGCTTTTACAGGTAAACTGTGGGTAGCGAGAATCCAAGATTTGAATATAGCCGAGATAAAGCCGATCCACAATAAACTGAAAAAATACATAGGTCCCAGCCATAAGGTGCATATAATGTTTTTTCGACGAGGTCAGCTTGATTCCATTATTCTCTAAAAATACCGCAGCTTTATCGGTTAAATCAAAAATTTTACCGCAGCCATTACCCATCTTTTCTCCCCCACGGTCTTTAATGGGCGAGTCACTGATATAAAAAAGATGAAAAGGATTATCATCCACAAGGCTGGGTGAGAAACGAATATAAAAAAGACCTTTCCCCGTCAGGGTGTCAAAAAGATCAACCACCCCACCGCCTTCTTGAAAAATGATCCTTTGATTAAGGCCATCTTTGAGGACGGTTTTATCTTCTGAAAACATTTCAAACTTAAGGCTGATGGGCACAATGGCGTAATCTTTAAGGTCTTTCTCTTTGATCCCGTCGCTTAAAAGGGTGCTTCTCAGCTTTTCCCAAAGTAGGCGCGGCACCTGAATGTTTTGATAATTAAATGGCATTTGAACCGTGTTCCAAGTTTTCTCTTTCTCTTTTTGTTCAGCCGACACGGCAGACACTAAAGGCGCTTCTTCATCTTCGAGGGTCCTTTGGATGGACTCTTCATCATCAGAGTCCTCGTCTTGGGCAAAAAGAGTGTTTATTGAAAGGGTAGATATCAATAGAACAGTGATTAACAAACGAAAATCAAACCACTTCATAAAAATCCCCCTTAAAAAAAATCATAATATTACGAAACAAAATTATTTAATTTTATTCGTTTTGCAGAACACTTTTAAGTTTGATCAGAGGCGCAAAACTGGGCGAGAGTTCAAGCCCCAGTTGAACAGAATTTTTTGATTTACGACGACTGCTATTGACATGAATCTCGCTGTTTCCCCAATGGGAATAAAGTAAAGAAATATGATTAGAGTGTCGCCCCTTAAACAAAGCTTCGGCACAACCAAGATCTGATTTGAGCAGACAGCCACGTAAAATTGTCTCTGAGAGCGGTTGTTTGTCTTCGACTTGATCTAAGAAACCAAGAGTGTTTTTAACTTGCGAAAGATCATCAAGCTTGAGTAACGCCGATGCATAAAGAGATTGTAAAACACCGTCAGAGCTATTATCCACAATTAAGGTTTCAAATATTTTTTTAGCCTCAATGGTTTGGTTCATTTTTAATTTACAAAAACCTTTAAGCATTGAACTGATTTTGGGCGAGAGATTATCAGAGAGCTCGATACAGTTTTTATTAAAATCCAACCAGTTAAAGATTTGAAAATCGATTAACGTATCTTGCACATGGAGCTGAGTCAGTTCAAAATCCACTCTTAAAAATTGCAGGACAGCGGCTTCAATTTCTTCTTTAGTTTGTTTAAGTTGTAAACGGGCAAAAGAAACTAAAAACAAAACTTCTTGCTTAAAAACTGAAAATCGTTGGGGAAAAAGTGTACTGACCGACAAAGCCTCTTCAAAGTATTGATCATTTTTTGTTTTTAGCCCCGTTTCAATGAGGGTTCTGACATATAAAAAATGCGAGATAGCCTCTTCGGGATGCTCTGTGACTACTTTTTGCATCAATTGACTGGCCGTCTGTGGGTCGCCCGCTCTTAAAAGGGCATAGGATTTATTGATGTGGGCTGGTAAAAAACTATCATCTATGGCTAAAACTTCATCGTAAGATGAAATTGCATCCTTCCAACGTTGTCGATAGGACTGGGTCAAACCAATAATTGTTTTACCCCTTTTTGAAAAATCTTTTTGAGAATTGGCCGCCAGAAGATTACTGACCATCACTTCGACCTGGGAAAATTGTCCATCAAACTGAACCAAAAGAGGTGCAAGTTCAAAAACAAGATTGGGATCATTAGGTGCAATATTATAGGCTTTTTGAAAAAAGCTTAGGGCTTGCTGATAACGTCCCGTTTTAAGTTCTGCAATCCCTTGATCAGTCCACTGCCCGTAAGCAGAAACTTTTTCTTCGATGATCTTTGTCTGTTTAAATTCATAGAGCATGTAAGCTAAACCTAAAGTCCCGAGAACCAAAAACGAAACCATGAACATCACAGAAAAACGACGACCGTGACTGGCCACATTGACGACCTGGGCCTGTTGTATTGGCTGGGTTTGATGATTCGTAGAAACAACCACTGTCTCTTCGAAAGGTTCACTTTCAACGGGGCTTACCGTTTGTGAATGGGTTTGGGTGGGAGTTTTACTGAGAGTCATGTCACCGGTTCGGGTTCCAAGATCAAGGGTCGCAGTGACTGTGCCTTCGCGGCGTGAATAGGTGGTGGCTTTTAATTTTTCGATGGCAGCAGCAAACAATGAGTGATCTTTTATGGGTCGCCATCTCTCAAAGGGGCCTTTGATTTCATCAAGAAGGTGGATGTCTCCACGAAAAATATCTTCGACAACACGATCAAATTCAAAGGGGCCCAGAATATGATCACTGGATTTAACTAACCATTTATTGTCTGCACCCATTTTACATCCTAGTGTTTAAAATGTCTTTGACCAGTAAAAATCATCGGAATATTAAGTTGCTTGGCCTTCTCTATCACTTCGCTATCTTTAACCGAACCACCGGGCTGAATAATGGCTGTCACACCAAACTGAGCCGCGAGTTCAATAGAATCAGGAAACGGAAAAAACGCATCGCTGGCTAAATATAATTTTTTTTGTTCGGGATGAAACTTTT
>CAYMBT010000090.1:0-10210 GCA_964388755.1 uncultured Pseudobdellovibrionaceae bacterium
GGTCAGACAGAGTTTAACGCCCTCTTATCATCGTGATTTTTTTGAAACTCTGGGAGCCAATGTTTTAAAAATTAAAATCACAGAGGCTGAGTTTGATCATGCCATGGACTTTCTAGAAAACCTTGGGCTCAGTTATGCAGCCGTGACGTCGCCCCTTAAAAAAACAGCGGCTCTTTGGTTGAATGATTCAAAGTTAACGACACTCAATACTTTGTGCGAAAAAGACGGGCAATGGATAGGGGCTAATACGGACTCCCATGGACTTAAAGTCTATCAAGATATTTTTGCCAATAAAAATATTGCTGTTTGGGGTGGTGGTGGTGTGATGGATTCTATTCTTGAATCTATGAATGATCCATCCATCCATCAAAGGCTCTCTTTTTATTCATCCAGAACGGGTGAACTTAAAAGTGGTTTAGAAATGAATAATCCAGATGTGATTGTGTGGGCGGTGGGTTTAGCGGCCTTTAAAAATTTAGGGGTTTATCCGCCATCCTCTTGGCGTCCAGAGGCGGTGATTGACCTCAATTATACTATCGATTCCCCGGGGATAAATTGTGCCCATAACTATGGTTGCCAATACCATAGCGGTTTAGCTATGTTCATCGCACAGGCCAATCAACAACAGGAGTGCTGGAAATGAGTGCTGGTTCAAATCAATTCGGTCGACTTTTTCAGTGGACCACCTTTGGTGAAAGCCATGGGCCAGCCATGGGTGTTGTTATTGATGGATGTCCATCGGGGTTAAAGTTTGATTTTGAGCTTCTTAAAAATAACCTTAAATCCCGTCGCCCTGGTCATTGGCAATCCGAGTCTGTGGTGAGTGGGCGGCAAGAGCCCGATGAGCCCGAAGTTCTGAGCGGTATTTTTGAAAATCTAACCCTGGGAACACCCATCGCAATTATTGTTAGAAATAAAGATCAACGTTCAAAAGATTATGACGATATCAAAAACAAAAGTCGCGCCGGACACGCTGATGATTTATGGCGTGCCAAGTTCGGTCAATCGGACCACCGTGGGGGTGGCCGAGCTTCCGCACGGGAAACCTTGAATTGGGTGATGGCTGGATCTGTGGCACAAATGTTTTGCTTGAATCAGAAGCCCAATATCCAAGTGAAATCTCAAATGATCACTGTCGGTGATCTTGAAGTAACAAAACTTGACGATCCAAGGCTCATTCAAAAACTGAAAACGGCCCAGGCCGAGGGCGAAAGCTTTGGGGCCACTGTGGGTTTAAGTATTCAACAATGCCCACCTCTTTTAGGAGAGCCCGTTTTTCTTAAATTAAAATCAGAACTGGCCCGGGCGATGATGATGATCAACGCTTGCACCGCTGTTGAACTCGGTGATGGGTTTTTAGCCGCCACAAAAAAGGGCAGTGATTTGCATCATTCCTCTCAAAACCCAGTCTATGGCGGAATTCGCGGGGGTATAACCACCGGCGAAGAGATCAGAATGAAGATGGCCTTTAAACCCACTTCAACCATTGGCAAGCTGGCTCAAGAGGGTCGTCATGATCCATGTGTGGCACTGAGGGCTCTACCCATCATTGAAGCCATGACCTGGTGTCTGATCGCTGATCAACTGTTGATGGCTCGCCTCAATAGACTGACCTAGGTTTTTGTGAAATAAATTCGCGGGTTTTTCACACCCTGCTTCATGGGATCGAAGAGGAAAGCTTACTTTTAAGTCATTTCTGTTGATTGCTCCTCGCTCTGAGGTTAAATCTCTTTTGTTCGCTGATCAGACCAACACGATTTTGTATTGAGGCGGCAGGGGGAAATCATGAATATAGTGGCCACAATTTTTTTAACGCTCATCCTTTTTTCAAACTCGGCCTATTCGAGCAACGTTGATTGGGATATTAAAATTATTTCAGACAAAATGTATGGCAGTTATTTTAGCCAATCCCTTCCAAAGCCCTACAGTGATATCAGTCTACCAGAAAACGAATACCCGGTTTTTAGCCAAGAACTCAATGATAGCCTCGCCTCTTTAGAAAAGAATTCTTTTGATGATTGGCAAAACTTTGTTGAGGCTCAGTGGCAGTTCTCACTTGAGGGTGAATACACTGAATTTGATTTTAAAGATGAAAGAACAAAAGATTATATTAAAACAAATCCAAATCCCTTTTTAGGATTACCCGATGGATCGCCACTGAACACCATCGAAAATATTTCGGCCCTCTTTAAAGACTTTGAACTGATTGGTTACGTTGTTGAACTCAGTAACTCGGTACGATCTTCAATCATTGAAGACGGTTCAGGCTATGTGATTTATCTGGATAAAAATCTTAAGATTATTTTAATCACTGATTGGGATGCATAAAAAATTAAATTTCAAATTTCTTTATCCCTAATACAAAAACATTTCTTTGATCATCGTACTTATAGGAAATATCAAAATCCTGAAGATGGGTACGATAGGTCTTATTAAGATCATCATCTTTTTTGTCTTTTCGATTTCGATGATCGTGGCTTAAACTTTCATCAATCAGGTTTTTTAATTCTTGAATTCCATTTTTTAACAATTGAAGTTCGGCCTCTTCAGACCAAATTACATTGAGCGGTTGTTTTGAGATAAACTTTGGCCATGTGGCATTTTCGCCCGCAGAATCATAAAGGCCAATATAGGGTTTAATATCCAACAATGGAGTGTTGTGAATCAGGTCAATGCCCGAGACCAATAATTCTCGCTTTTGATGATCCACAGATTCAAGTTTGACAAGACTGAGACCAATGGGGTTTGGTCGGTGAGGCGAGCGGGTGGCAAAAACACCCATTTTTTCTCCGGAGAGGCGAGGGGGTTTAACCTTGCCGTGGGTTTTGTAATCACCGTTTTCGTGAAATAAAAAAATGAGCCATAAATGAGAGAACTCTTCGAGCCCAGCAAGAGATCCCTCGGGGACAAGTTGTGGAAATAATTTAATCACCGCCTGAGCCGATGGTGTCAATCCACTTTGTCGAGGGGTTCCAAATTTTTGTTTATAAGGCGAGTTCACATAACCTATTTTTTCTATGTTCAGTGGGGTCTCAAAGTTCATTTGATCTTCCTAGCATCATCGAAATGAATGTGCTAGGCTTTATTACTATGAAAAACTCCCGTGTAATAGGCCTTGTTAAACGTCACCCCGATGGCTTTGGTTTTTTAATTCCTGATGATTCTGAGATGCCTGACTTGTTTCTTTCTCGTAAAGAAATGGAAGGCATTATGACCAACGACCGTGTCTCTGCCACCGTTCACAAAGAAGACAAAGGAGACCGACTTTTTGGCTCCCATGTCGAGGTGATCAAGCGCGGCGTCTCGCGCATAGTGGGTAAGGTTCGAAAAAAAAGCTCTGGCGATCTTGAGGTTGTCGACGGGATGCAAAAATGGGGAGCTTTTATTAAGATCCCCTTCAAAAATTCTCGGGGTGCCACCGACGGTGATTTAGTCGCCCTCGATATTGTAGAGTTTCCTAAAAGTGGTAGTGATTTTATTGCCCGGGTTGTTGAAATCATCGGAGATGATCAAGATCCTAATAACGATCTTAAACGCGTCCTTCACAATAACAGTATTCCCATGGAGTTTTCTTTTGCGACTCTCAATCAGGCGCGAAGCATTTCTCAAACCGTAACCGCAAAAGACAGAGAGGGTCGAAAAGATCTAACAGAACAAACTTTTATTACCATTGATGGTGTGACTGCCAAAGACTTTGATGATGCCATCTGTGTTGAGCAAAGAGAAAATGGTTTTCGCTTGTGGGTCGCTATTGCTGACGTCAGCCATTATGTCAGGCCTAAAACTGATCTTGATGATCAAGCTTTTGAACGAGGCACCAGTGTCTATTTACCAAACTTCGTTGTTCCCATGCTGCCCGAAGAGCTTTCTAACGGCATATGTTCTTTAAAGCCCGAGGTGGATCGTCTTGCTTTTGTTTGCGAAATGGGTATTGGCTTTGATGGTGAGGTCAATGACTCATTAGTTTATGAAGCGGTCATTAACTCAAAAGCTCGAGTCACCTATGGTGAAGCCCAAGGGATTCTGAATCAAGAAGAGCATCATAAAAAACCAGAGGTCGAAGATAATATATTGCGTGCCTCAGACCTGGCTAGAATTTTGATGGCAAAAAGATTTCGCGAAGGTTCGCTGGATTTAGAAGTGCCAGAGACTGAAGTTGTGGTCGATGAACTGGGTCACACTATAGATGTGATTAAAAGCGAGCGGGTTTTTGCCCATAAACTGATTGAAGAGCTCATGCTGATTGCCAATGTTTCTGTGGCTAAATTGATTAAAAATAAAGAGCAAGCGGCCCTTTACCGAATTCATCCGCCACCAGAGGGTGAAAATGTCGAGCGTTTACAACATTTTTTAAGTAGTTTTGGCAGCCAACAAAAACTATCAGGTGGGCTATTACAAAAAAAACTGACAAAAAGTTTACAAGAGTTTCATGGAAAGCCTGAGGGTGTGGTTCTTAATATTCTGACTCTTCGTTCGATGAATCAGGCCAGCTATGATCAAAAAAATATTGGTCACTTTGGTTTAGGCTTTGCGGATTATACCCATTTTACCTCACCCATCAGGCGTTATCCGGATTTAGTGGTGCACCGAATTCTAAAAAAACTTTTTACCCCATCAAGCTCTGGTCGAGTTTATTCTACGGATGATTTAGCCACTTTTGGATCTGTCCTCAGCGCTTGTGAGCAGAGAGCTGTCAAAGCTGAGCGTCAAGTGGTTTCTATTAAAAAAGCCCGATTCTTGAGTGATAAAGTGGGTGAAATATTTACTGGAATTATCAGTAGTGTGAATAAATTTGGTATCTTTGTTCTATTAAGACAATATGACATTGATGGTCTGGTCAAAGTTGAAAACTTAGGTGATGATTTCTTTGAGTACGATGAGAATCTTGTTTTGCTCAAAGGTAAAAAAACAGGTCGCATCTTTCATTTGGGTGATACAGTCAGAGTTCTTGTTTCTGCTGTGAATACTGAAGAAGGAAAGATCGATTTTTTACTCACTAAGGAAGGTAGCGATGAGTTGGTTACAAACACCAAAGCAGATCGGGGAAACCATAAAAAACGTGGGAAGACTGAGAAAGATCGTAAGCGTGTTCGCAAAAAACGGTTTTCAGGACGTCGCCCAAAAAATAAGGCTTAGCTCGTTTATTAGCTCATGGTCTTCATCCAGCGAGACAGCCCATCTTTCATCCGCCCAACGACTGAGAATCTCTCTTGAAGAGTTGGGCCCAACCTTCATAAAACTGGGCCAGCTTTTAGCCTCTCGGCCCGATATTATCCCTCAAGATTTTGTTAACGAATTTAGAAAACTTCAGGATCAAATCCCGCCGGTCGAATGGGTTGAAATCGAAAAAATACTTTCTGAACAGTTTCCACAAGGTTATCAAAAAGTTTTTAAAACATTTTCCGAGAAGGCCATAGGATCGGCCAGCATTGCCCAGGTTCATCGAGCTGAACTTCATACTGGTGAACGGGTTGTTGTTAAAATACAAAAGCCTAATGTTCCACAATTGATAGAAGATGATATAAGAATTCTTCACATTCTGGCTGATCTTTGTGAGGACTATATCCCAGAGTCCAAAGTTTTTAATCCCCGTGGGATGGTCAGTGAATTTGCCAGGTCCATTTCTTTAGAAACCAACTTTGTGGTCGAGGCCAATAACATTAAAAGATTTCAAGAGAATTTTATTGATAACCCTCAAGTTAAAATTCCCCATATTTATCTTGATCACTCCGGCCCCAAAGTCCTTGTGATGGAAGAGCTTATTGGAACTCCTATGAGTCAGCCTATGGCCCTTGATAATGAGAGTGTGGACCGTACAGAACTCATGAAGGTGGGTTTAAGAGCTTACTTTAATATGGTTTTTAAAGACGGGCTTTTTCATGGCGACCTTCATGCCGGAAATATTTTTATTTTAGATCATGATCGTTTAGGCTTTGTTGATTTTGGATTAGTGGGGCGCTTGTCACGAAAAACCCAAAATTCTATTGCTAGCATGTTGCTCTCACTTTTGGATGAAGATTATGAACGTATGGCCTACGAATACATTGAAATGGCACCTTTTCATCCGAACACTGATCGCCAGCGTCTTTCACAAGATCTCAGATCCATACTGTCGCCTTTTTTTGGTTTGAACCTTAAAGAAGTGAATATGGGAAAACTGCTTTTAGAATCTTCAAAAGTGGCCGCTAAAAATCATGTGGTTTTACCATCCGAGCTGATGGTGTTTTTTAAATCTCTTGTGACCATTGAAGGTTTAGCCAGAATGATTCAAGATGATTTTGATCTTTTACCATTTATCAATGAGTACTCTTCAGAATTTGTGAAGACCAGAGTATCTACAAAAGAGCTTTTTTCTGATGCTACTTTTCAATTTAAAGAATGGGCTTCACTTTTTGAGAGTCTTCCTAAAGAGATAAAAACCCACCTCAGAAAAATGAATCAATCGGGATATTCTCAACGTGTCGAGATTAAAAACATACGCGAGATCCAGCAAAGTTTTTACAACAGCAGTCGATTGATCTTTATCGGTTTAATTGTATCGTCATTAACCATTGCCGGTGCCATGACAGTCGACATGGAAAGCCAAAAAATGGTTTACGGCTTTCCTCTGTTAAGCATGATTATGTTTTCTACGGCAGGACTTTTATTTATCCGATTTTTTTTAAAGAATAAATAAATCTCACAAATTGAGAGAGAAATTAATTTTAAGCCAATTATTTAGAGATGAATACTAATTACTGTATAATACATGTACGACCGCTATCGTTGTCACCGTTAAAGACATCTGGATCATCAGTGCTGGCAAAATGCTCTTCGAGGCTTTGTGCTAAAAAGCCGATCTGAAGCATATGTCCAGTATTCACAGAGTTTATTAGTTGGTTATTTTGTGCAACACCACCTGTTTTAATAAATGATTCAACAGCAGCAGCAGTATAAGGAACCTGTCTTGTTTTTAGGTAACCTATAATGAGAGCAGAGGCTGAGGCCACCATGGGTGCAGCTTGGGACGTACCCATCACTCGGCGATAGGTATTGTTAAGATGGGTTGATAAAATTCCAGTTTGATTGCTTGATAACTCGGCCCCAGGAGCTGCTAGTTCTACATATTGGGTACTGAAGTTAGAAAAAAATGAAACAAGACTCGTATTAACATCCATAGATGCTACTGTGATGGCACCTTCAAGATTTCGTCCTATATAAGCGGGGGCATAAAGGTTAGTACTGGTGATTTCTTCGCCTTGGTTGCCGGCGGCAATGGTGACAACAATCCCTGCAGAGACGGCATCAATAATGGCAGATTCAAGTAGGGCATTGGCGCCGGGTGCTTCAAGACTAATATTGATGATGTCGGCTTGATTGGTGATAGCATATTGAATACCGTTATAAACAGCTTGCGAAGTACCAGCCCCTCTTTGATCTAATACTTTAACAGAAATAAGTTCTACATAACCTGTGGTTAAACCACTGACTCCTATAGCATTGTTAGACTGGGCTGCGATAATTCCCGCGACGTGGGTGCCATGTCCATCATCATCTCTAGGGTCTGTAATGGTCGTGCTTGCGAAATTAGCTCCATAGCGACCTTGGGCATCTTGCCACATTTGATTACGAATATCTTGGTGAGTGTAATCAATTCCGCTATCAACAATAGCCACTCTCACTTTGGCGGTGATCTGTCGTTGCAAAGCTAAGGACTGCCAAAAGCCAAGATAATTGAGATGCCTTTGCTCCGGGCTTTGAGGATCATTGGTGGTTACACTTTGATTTTTTTGCACCTTTTTATTGTCGCTCACACCAATAATGCAGGGATTTTTATTGGCTTCAATTTCCAAAGCTTCAGTCGTTGGCCATTCGTTAAGAAGAACAACTTGGGCTGAGGTTTTTAAATTTTTAATTTCCTCACTGATCGAAATGCTATGATCAAAAAAAGCAGGGCTCTCTGTTTGATTCTCTAGGCAAATATGGTCAACGACAACCACCACCTCGGCACCAGAAGTTGATAGTTTTGCAGAAGCTGAACTGAGCGGGCTGACTGGCCAATGGACTTTTCTTATTTCAAAGGGGGATAAAGTGGGCTGAGAAGCTTTACAAAACGAAGAAAGGGGTGATTGTTCTGTGGCTGCTTTAAATTGTTTTCCGCAATTTTGAAAGAGAAGAGATAAAGAGATAAGACCTATTAATATATAGATATATAAGCCTTGCAAATTCATCCCCCGAATTACACTTTTAGTATCCCATAAAAGATCAACCACTCCTAATCCCTTGAAAAAGAACAACGATAAATCTCATTTTGAGATGGGGGTTTTCAACTTTCATAGGACTCGATTTGCACTAAACCATTGTTATCTTTAATGATTCTATTGAACAAACCAGAGGCCTTTTTTTGTCTTAAACATGTGTATGAAATGTACACACAAAAAGCCTAATTGTTTCAATATGAAACGTGATTCGTCGAAGTTTTAGACAGGTGAAAAATCCATTACGCGTTATTTTTGTTCAAATGATTTTAAAGCCCTCTGGTACTGGCCTTGCTCATGTGTTCAGTAGGTATAGGAGGTTTACCATGTTTAACATTAACGAATGCAAATTTAACAGAGTGATTAAATCTGCATTTCTTGCTTTGATGATGCTTGGAATTTCAAACTGTAATCAGTTCCATTCATTTTCGAAGTCAGAATCAGAAGCCCATTTATCCACCAATCCTGTTTTCGAAAATCCAGGAAATTCTTTTGTGGGTTTTGACCCGCGAGATAACGGTGGTCCATTTATAGTTGACGAGCCCGTTCCGCCCGTTAACCCACCAGTACAGCCACCGGTAACACCACCAGTGACTCCGCCTGTAACACCACCCATTGTGGATGTTCCAGTAACACCACCACCGCCGCCACCTTTTCAGTGGTGCCCTAATGGTCAAGAATTTCAAGTGATTGCTCTTGATGGTCAAAGATACACAAGATGTCGTCCCTGTGTCACACGCGGTGAAAGAATTGTGGGCGGTGCCCAAGTTCCAGTGTGCGAAGTTCAGCGCTGTGATGGAAGAAATCAATATATATTCTTTGGTAATAATGTCGATCGTCCCGGTCATGTTTGTGAACGTTGCGATGTTCTTGATAATGCCAGACGACGTTGTGTTGTGGTTGTAGAGCCTCCTGTTGTTGAGCCTCCACGTCCACCCATTGTTGATACACCGACTCCACGTCCAACTCCGACTCCACGTCCACCAACACGCGGTGGTGATGGTGGTGGTGATGGCGGCGGCGACGGTGGTGGCGATCCATTAATGATCGACTCTGTTGGTGTTCAATATGCTTCTGCAGAAGAGCTTAGAAATTCAGACGCCTCTTACTTTAAGAGTGGTGATCTTGATTTAACCGCTCCAGAAACAGGAACACGTTTTAATCTTCTGGGTCAGCAATCAGAAACAAGACTTGATAGCGGTAAAACTCTGCATATCAATGAAAGAGGAAAAAACTTTAAATATCAGATCAGCTGGACTCAACCTCATCAAAGCCGATATCGTTTTCTAGTGTTACCTAACAGTGCTGGAAACGTTCTTGGAATCGATGAACTTTTTGGTGACAATACTTTTGGTCCTGCAGAGCACACACCTTTTGCTAAAGATGGTTTTCATGCTCTTATGAAATATGACCGCGGTGATGCTGGTATTGAAGGTAACTTCTTTGGTGATGGTTATATCGATGCGAACGATGCTGTGTATTCAAAACTCAGACTTTGGCATGACCTTAATGGTAACGGTAAAGTTGAAACAGCCGAAGAAAGAAGAACAGAGTTGATCACATTAGCAGAAGCTGGAATTGTATATATCCACCTTATGCCTAATGAGAAGTTTTTTGAAACCGATATTTACGGAAATGATATTGCCTACAAATCCATCGTAGGATTTGAATCACAAAACGGAGCTCCTCGTTTAGGAACCGCTTTTGATATGTGGTTTCAATATGACCCGACAGAAGTTCTGCAAAGTGGCGGAGCGGTTGTTGGTCAATAATTAAAGATGAATATTTAACCTCTGCTTGAAAAATCAGAGGAAATACTAAACCCCCTATTACCTATTTTTCTTAAGCCGTTGCAACCCACTCCTGCAACGGCTTTTTTTATTTTTTCAGTACTATGTAACGCAATAAGGGTGGTTCTTTTTTTTTATCTTGTTCCATAATTTGAGAACTCGGGCTCCTGCCCTCGCTGGAGT